>NZ_CAWUDJ010000019.1:0-119471 GCF_963920875.1 Anabaena sp. CCY 9910
AGGGCTATGAAGCTTATACAGCAAGCACTTTAGGTTGCTTGTCGCCCCTTGAAGAAATGCTCACAACTTCCCGCTAGATTTAGCGTCTGGTGAAGTTCAACCAATTGCTTTGGCTGCTCCAGCGATCGCTAGTTAGTTTCTCCTGTGTATACTGCTTAGTAGATAGCACCCTAATTTTAGGGTGCTTTATTTATTAGATGACTATGTGATTTTTAAAAAATCGGTGTTTTCTCCTGGAGGGCTTTCAGACTCTTAGCTTGCTGTAGTAAACGTTGACTAATGCGATCGCATACTAACTCACAAAGTTCAAATATCATTGGATCAGTAATCTCGTAATAAGCGCTAGTACCCTTAGGCTGACGAGATACCAGACCTGCTTGAGTTAACACTTTCAAATGCTTAGACAAATTTGCCTGTCCTAAGCCAGTCGCCTCCGCAATTTCCATGACATTCATCGGCCCTGACTTGAGACAAGACAAAATCTGTAATCGACTGGACTCCGATAGTACCTTAAAATAGTCAGCAACCGCCACAAGAACAGACGGATCAGCCTGGGATGGCTTTGTTTTTGGCATAGTGAGATTTAATTGCCGACACAAAAAGCGTTTAATAACTAGTTGGTATTATAGCTAAATACGATTAAAGTTTGTCATCAGTAGTCAACCGTCAACCGTCAACCGTCAACTGTTGACCACGGACTATTGATTAATGCCAAACACTGACTCAACCGTTGACTTAATCGAATCCCTCGCATCTTTGAGAGTCTGAGTAATGGGGTGCTTAGTCTGCAAAAATACCCGCGCACAGTTGCGTCCAGGCATTCCCGAAATTGAACCGCCGGGATGAGTACCTGCACCAGTGAGAAATAGATTATCGATGGGGGTTTTGTAGTTGGCTATTTCTGGCAAGGGACGGAAAAAGACCATTTGATCCAAGGTCATATCAATGTGGTAATAATTACCTTTATATGCACCTAGTCTTTCTCCCAATTCCGCCGGGCTTTCTACACGACGGGCAATAGTTGATGTTTTGACATTTGGCGCATAAGTTGCCAATTTATCAACAACCTTGTCTGCAACTTGGTTTTTCAATTCGTCCGTCCAACCAGTACCTTTGAAACCAGTACCTTCTGCACCAGCGATTTGATAAGGGGCGAAAAATTCAATCCACACAGTATGTTTGCCAGAAGGTGCTAGTGTGGGGTCGAGATAGCTAGGCATAACTACATACATCGATGGGTCAGAATCCGGAATTTCTCCCAAGGTACATTTACTATGTGCTTGTTCCACATGAGCTACAGAATCGGCAATTAAGATAGACCCAACCAAGTATTCATCTTTATGGGCGTGGAAAGGAAAGCGCAAAGGTTCATCTAATGCCAAATCTATCTTCAGAATGGTTTCATTATTGTTGACAACGCGCCGTTCCAATCTTTCCCATAAATCCGGGTCGGCTGCATCTACATCACTTTTATCGGTCATTTGCAAAAATAACCGTTTTGCGTCGATGTTAGAAATCACACCATATTTAGCACGATATTCTGTACCACCGCCCACTCGCACACCAACGGCTTTACCGTCATCAATCAAGACTTTTTCAACGTGTTGGTCTGTGAGAATCACACCACCTTTACTTGTGACCAAATTTACCAAAGCTTTGATTAATGCACCAGTACCGCCGCGAGGTCTAGCCATTCCAGGATTGTGACGCATTGCCATCATGATTGCACCGATGGCAATGGTTTTCTGAGACGGAGGCGCGCCGAGTTCTGATGCTAATCTTGCTAAGGGTGCTTTGAGAAATTCCGAATCAAACCACTCATTGAGAATATCTTCTGCGCTGGTCAACATATTGCGAATGAAGTCCAGCGTTTTGTTAGGAGAACCGATGACTGAAAATAAGTCCTTGAATTTCGTGATATCGTAATTACCAACAATATCAATAATTGATTTTGGTGGCGCGTTAAACATAGGAATCATTGCGCCTATTGCCCGTTGCCAATATTCGGTAAACTCGGCGTATTTTTTAGCATCGCGTTCGCTATACCGAGCGATTTCTGCACAAGTTTTTTCTAAAGATTTATGAGCTAAAAAATACTTGCCATCAGGATGAGGACAGAAAACAACTGGATCACACTCTAAATATTCCAGTCCATATTTCCCCAGTTCTAATTCCTCAACAACTGGCCCCAGGTGAATAAATTCGTGATCAATCGCACACAAATTAAATTTAAATCCTGGTGCTTCTTTTGGCAGACACTCCTCTGTTGTAGCTGCGCCACCCGGAACAGAACGCTTTTCGAGCAGCAGAACACTATAGCCAGCTTTCAGCAAATAAGCGGCGCAAACTAGCCCGTTATGTCCTGCACCAATCATTACAACATCATACTCTTGCATATTTGTTATTTTGAAGTAGAGTGGCTTGATAATATTACAAAGGGTAAAACTAAATTACAACCTTGATAGTTATTAGTAAATAAACTACAGGTAATTTTACTGGTATTTTTAATCGGAATTTTCCATAATTGCTTCGGGTAATTGAGCGAGATTTACTTCTAATAAAAGTATCAATATACTTTGGCGAATTTCCATATTTTTAATACGAATCTTCATGCCTTCCCAAACAAGATAAGGGAGATTTACTAGTTCTTGAGCTTTCTGCACCAATGCTGTAATTAATTCTAAAGAAACCCCTTCTCCTTGAGTACAATGAAAACTTTCTAATATTATAGGTTGGGAATGAGTTCGGGGACGAAGCATAGCAGTAAAACCAAGCGATCGCCTATGATTCTTCTCTTTTAATAGAAAATTACCGCGAAAGCCCATCTGTCCATCACTAGGCAGAAATATTTGCATATCTTGCATTTCAAAACTAATAATTTCTCTATCCACATTTAACTCGAAATCTTGCATAAAATTACGAGTTAAATCAGATGTAAGTGCAGAATTAATATCGGCTTCTGTGAGAATGACACGAGCAGTTAAATTTACAGGCTTATCTAGTTGAACTTCCCCAAAAATGGCACTTAGTGGATTGATAGCAATACTATCTGTTTTTACTTGGATTTCTTGAACACGGATATTTTGTTTAGTTACTAAGCCTTGACCACTAACTGTCACGCCATCAGCTTGTCCTTGAACTACTTTTAAAATATCAGTTTGGACATAAATGTCAATTTGCTCGGCTGTATCTAGCTGATTTGATATGCTTCTTTCAGCTACCTGAGATATTAACCTTTCTTCTAAATTCTGCTTATCTGGCATGAACTCATATTTTCCTAGTTTCCTCTCACTAATAACTTTAAACTCTAAATGTTCAATATCGGATCTGCAATATGGTATATACAAAAAAACAAATAGTTCCTGTTAAAACATTTTTCAGGCAAATCATTAATATTCAATAAGCCCTAAGAATGATTTATTAAGGTTTAACCATCCTTGAGAAATAATTCTTCTTGGAGTTTTTTCTGACAAGGTTGCACTCACAAACTATAAATCCCCGACTTCTTAGAGAAGCCAGGGATAATACCAATTCAAAAATGCGGGATGAATTGGGACTTTTGTACAAAGCAGAATATTGATTCTACCCTTCGGGTTCCGCGTTAGCGGTATGCGCCTTTGCGCCTACCCTTCGGGTTGCACTTGCGGTATGCGTGAGACAAAAAATCATCCCACTAATCAGCAACGCCCTAATTATTAGTAATCATGGTTTTGGTGAGCAATGCTTGGGGATTGGGGACTGGGGACTGGGAAGTAAAAATACTAACTTCTAGTCTCTAACCTTTAACAAGGCATCAAAGCATCTAATCTGCCGAGTACTGCCATATCTTCTGCATCTAACTCTAAGGGTGTACCACTACGAATTAGTTCGGCGAAGTCTTCGTTAGGAACCATAATTGTTAATGTGTACAGGCGACTAGAGCCTGTATTTTTAATGAGATGGGTGCCGGTGGGAGGTACTAGTAAACTATCTCCGGCTTTAATGGGAACTTTTTTGCCGTCACACATGGCTATACCTTCCCCTTTGATGACAAAAAACATTTCTACTGCCCATTGATGTCGATTAGGGGGTGTTTGTCCACCGACTTCAAAAATTTCTACGCAGCAGGTTAGGGAAGTGTTGGCGTTGGTGGAATCAAAAATAATTGCTAACCGATTTGTATCGTGAGGGCTAATACGATATACTTGGTAATCTTTGGGAGATTTAATAACAGGAATTACGCAACGAGTAGCTTGCATTTATTTATCCCTTCCTGTGGCTTCAGGGTGATTTAGGGCTGTGAAAATTGCTTGTGAATCACTAACAAAACCAAAGCATTGTTTAACGTTATATAAGGTCGCTAACCAACAATAATCGGGAGAAGTTGTAGCAGTACAATCTTTGACTAAAATACAGTCGTATCCTAAGAAGTTAGCATCACATAAGGTAGTCAGTACGCATTGATCAGCGTTAACGCCAGCAAACAATATTGTTGTAATTCCCTGGTTTTTTAAAATACTATCTAAAGGTGTGTCCCAAAAGCCACTCATGCGGTACTTATCCACACAAATGTCTTGTGGTAATTGCTGGAGTTCGTCTACGACTGCTGCCGCCCAACTACCTGCCATCAGTACTCTAGCATCGTTTTTGGGTAAGCGATCGCCTAATCCCACTCCCTCCCCTGTAGGATTGTAAACATGAAGTAAATTGGCGCTAATATTCAGTAAGTCGGGACGATTGCCCCAATTTAACCAAATTACAGGCACACCAACTGCACGCAATTCTGGCAGTAAATTATTTAAAGGTACGATGGGTTTAGTCGCTGGTGTCACATCTACGCCGATATGAGCTAACCAACCATCTGGGTGACAGAAGTCGTTTTGCATATCTATGACAATAATGGCTGTTTTTGCCAAGTCTAGGCGCAGAGTTTTGGTTTCTGTTGATAAGATAACGGGTTGTGGGGTCTTTTGCGGACGAGTGATATCTGCGATCGCTTGATTCACCATCCAAGCATTTGGCGCTACTCCCAATGTGCGTAAAGACTGATCCATAAAATTGCATCACCCAACATAATTACTATTTTGTACCTTGAAATCATATTGAGCGTTTAATTACTTAATTAAGGTTAAAATCTGTGAGTTTTACTATCCAAAATGTGCTACTGGCTACTGATGACGGTTACATCACTACTGATGTTCAGATTGTAGGGGATAAAATTACCGCTATTGCCCCCAATTTAGAGGTTGTGGGTACTGCCATTGATGGTATACATAAGCTGTTACTACCTGGTTTTGTCAATGCTCACACCCACTCATCGGAAATGTGGCAAAGAGGCTTAATCTCTATTTTTCCTTTAGAGTTATGGCTGGCGGAATTGTATGATTTTGCACCTTTGGATACGGAAAAGGTTTATCTCAGCGCCTTGGGTACGGCGGTAGAAACTTTACTTTCTGGGGGAACCAGTGTAGTAGATCATCTAGTACTCATTCCTGGGCAAGAGTTAGAAACTATCGCCAGTGCAGCCCGCGCTTATCAAGAAGTGGGGATTCGGGCTTTTATCGCCCCCCTGATTCAAGACCAATCCCTCTCTACTGGGCTACCTGCTGGGGAATCGACCCAAACCCATGAGCCTTTTTTCCGTTCCACTGCTGCCACATTAGAAATAGTAGAAGAAGCTGTGAGACAGTTTCATCGTCCAGATGTAGGTGTGAGTGTTTTAGTTGCCCCTACGGGGATACAGTTGTGTACTGATGATTTATTCACAGGTTGTATTGAATTAAGCGATCGCTATAATCTCTGTCGTCACTCTCACTTATTAGAAACCAAAGCCCAAGAAAAACTCGCCCAAGAGAAATATGGTTGTAGTGCTGTTACCCATTTGCAACGCATTGGTTATTTAGGCGATCGCACTTCCCTAGCTCATTGTGTCTGGTTAAATGATGCTGATATCGATATCCTCGCACAAACCCAATCGACAGTCGTTCACAATCCCTTAAGTAATTTACGTTTAGGGAGTGGAATTGCCCCCATTTTAAAATATCGCCAAGCTGGGGTGAATGTTACTTTTGGCTGTGATGGTGCTTCTAGTAATGATTCACAGGACTTATTAGAAGCTATTAAAATCGGGTCTATTTTACATAACGTCACCGACTTTGATTATCGCTCTTGGATTTCTCCCAGACAAGCAGTAGAAATGGCATCTTTAGGCGCGGCCAAGGGACTAAATCTGGCGGATCAACTCGGTTCAATTACCGTTGGTAAAAAAGCCGATTTAATACTTTATGATCTGACTAATTTATCATTGGTTCCGCGTACAGATCCTATTGGTTTATTAGTTTTAGGTCGTCCTACAGATGTTGTCGATAGTGCTTGGGTAAATGGACGACAAATTATCGCTAATCGTCAAGTAACGACAATTGACGTTGAAAAATTACGAACAGAATTATTCCACCTCAGTGAATGGGCTACTAATCGCCAATCTCAAACAGTGGCACAATTCGAGCTTCATTACCGCACAGTCATGGGTTTAATTTAATCTCGTCCAGAGAGCTACAGTGTACACACAAATTTAGTAGTACTGTTACTGTCAACAGTTATCAGCTTTATCAACTTGATAATTTCCACTTCTTTACAGTAAAAATGACGAAAACTTGTAAACGCCAATCTCCCGTGCGCTTATTTGTCCGTGTTCTGCTGTGCAGCAAGTTGGATGGCTTCTACGTCAACCTTGAGTTGTTGAGCAATCTGTTCTATACTCATCCCTGTTTTTAGTAACAAAGGTACAGTTATTCTCAACAATTCAGCTTCCCGTTCCTCTCGCCCTTCTTCTCGACCCTCTTCTCGACCCTCAGCTTTTGCCTCTTGGTAGACCCTTGTTTCCTCTAAAGTCAGTCCTAGCATGGCTTCTACTTCTTCTCTACTTAATGAAGAAAACTTGTAAACAGCAATTGTGGTGATAATGTCTATTATCTCGTTTTTCGGCAGTGTGCCTGTTGAATCTAATTGTACCTGCTCAATCAAAAGACGCGCTTGCTGTGCGATCGTTTCAGAGGATGCGATCGTCAACTGCATTAAATTGATGCCTATGGGACTCTGTGGCAAAAATCATCCACCACAGAGGCAAAACTTTATTTTTTAGCTTGAATTACCTGTAAACTGCCACCAGCATATAAAGTTGATTTACTTACTTCAAAACCAATTTCAGTGAGTAAACCAGCTAAATCTGTTTTTAATAACTGCCAAGCTGTTTCTGTCTCAAATAACAGTAAAAATACTGTTAAACCAGGCCAGAAGATAGGATTAGTAGGAGTGTGAAAATCTACTAATGTAAATATTCCTCCTGGTTTCAGAACTCGATACACTTCTTGAATAATTTCTCGCAATTGTTGCGGTTCCATTTCATGTAAAGCCGCACTAGTATGCACTACATCAAACTGTTTATCTGGAAATGGCATTTTCTCCGCAAAAGCTTCTACATAATTAGCCTCTGGCACATTTTGTCTAGCCCGTCGCAAAGATAAGGGAGAAGCATCTAATCCTGTTACGTTTTGTGAATATTTCACTAATAATTGCGTTGCTTGACCACTACCACAACAAACATCAAGGACAGAAGTATTTTCCTCAATGGTTAATCCTTGCAAAGCTAATTGCCGAAATCTGGCTTCTCCACCCACAGTCAGCGCAGCTACACGAGATATGGAATCGTACAGCCATTGATAGCGATAACTTAAATCCCTGAAAATTGTTGCCATTGTACTATTCCTAACTGTTAAGCTTTATATTTAATAAAGATATATTGTTAACATTAGTAAAAAATCTGAAAAGGTTGGGGGAAAATAACTGCTATGGGTCGTGTAGGCGTATTATTACTCAATCTCGGTGGTCCCGATAAGCTGGAGGATGTAGGGCCTTTTTTGTTTAACCTATTCTCCGATCCGGAAATTATACGCTTACCATTCCGGTGGTTGCAGAAGCCCTTGGCTTGGTTTATTGCTTCTCGACGCACCAAAACCTCCCAAGAGAACTATAAGCAAATTGGTGGTGGCTCCCCACTACGGCGGATTACGGAAGCCCAAGGAGAAGCCTTAAAGGAACAGTTGCATGATTTGGGTCAAGAAGCGAATATATATGTGGGAATGCGTTATTGGCATCCATATACGGAAGAAGCGATCGCTCTTTTGACCCAAGATAACCTGGATAACTTGGTGATTTTGCCACTATACCCCCAATTCTCCATCAGCACTAGTGGCTCTAGCTTCCGTCTACTAGAAAGACTTTGGCAAGAAGACCCCAAACTACAACGTCTGGACTACACCGTCATCCCCTCTTGGTATAAAGAACCATGTTATTTACAGGCGATGGCGGAACTCATTAGCCAAGAAGTAGACCAATTTCCTCATCCTGATCAAGTTCATGTGTTCTTCAGCGCTCATGGTGTACCCAAAAGCTATGTTGAAGAAGCAGGCGACCCCTATCAGCAGGAGATTGAGGAATGTACTGCATTAATTATGCAAACCCTCAATCGACCAAATCCTCACACTTTAGCCTATCAAAGTCGCGTCGGCCCAGTTGAATGGCTGCAACCCTATACCGAAGATGCGCTCAAAGAACTAGGCGCGCAAGGTGTCAAAGATTTAGTTGTCGTACCTATCAGTTTCGTCTCCGAACACATCGAGACACTACAAGAAATTGATATCGAGTATCGGGAAATAGCAGAAGAAGCCGGAATCCACAATTTCCGTCGTGTCGCTGCACCTAATACCCATCCGGTATTTATTAGAGCTTTGGCGAATTTAGTAATTGACGCGCTCAACAAACCCAGCTTCAAGCTGTCGCAAGCAGCCCAAATCAAGAAAATGGTGAAAATGTATCCTCCTGAGAGTTGGGAATGGGGTATGACTTCTAGTGCGGAAGTTTGGAATGGACGGATTGCGATGTTAGGTTTTATTGCTCTAATCATCGAGTTAGTGACAGGTCAAGGCCTACTGCATATGATTGGGCTTTTGCAGTAGTGAGAGAAAAGCGATGACATTCCCTCTGAGACCGTCGCTGTAACATTTCTATCACAAAAAAATATTAATTGAAGTGATAAATCGGGCATTAAATTTTTGTTAATGTCCGATTTTTTATAACTAATGAATAGTAGCAATTCCTTCAAAAGATAGGAATAAAAATTGGAGAAAAATCGACTAAATATCCCATTAGTGGGACGCATTGGCTACTGAATTTTTTTTAAAGTGAGTTTGATTTGATTGATAAATTACGTTGATTACAGGAAACTCACCATGAAAAAATTATTTTGGTTATCCACATTAGGCTTGGCGATCGCTGCAACTAGTCTACCCGTTGTAGCCCAAACACCAGAAACCCAAACCCCCGAAACTCAAACCCCAGTAACTCCAATACCCGAAACCCAAACCCCAGGAACTCAAATTCCACCAACAACACCAATAACTCAAGATAGTTTTGGCGCACCTCGAATTAAACATACAAGTACATCTCGTACTACCAATTACATCAGTCTCTATACAGGTAGTCAGCCTTTAGCCTACGTCACGATTTTACCCCCAGAAAACATTGGTATTGGCAATAATATTACAGTCACAGATCAATCTGGTCAAAGCATCAATGCCAACGTTACCAGAGAAGGAGAGAAAGTGAGAATTAGCTTTGCTCAACCAGTAGCCCCAGGAAGTACTCTAGAAATTGCCCTCACAGATTTGGCATTTGGTTATCCCTATCCCTCCAAGAGTACTTTTAATTATGAATTAGCTGGTGGACATATTGGCTTTAACCGAGAGATTCCTTATGGTTTAGCTCAGTTTCAAATATACTAACTCCATTTGCTAATTGAAGTCTCAAGAAAATTAGGAAGTGTTGGGTTGGAAGTAATAATTTTCAACTCAACACTTAACTATTAATGACTATTGACTAAATAGATCATTATTTATTTTCCTGCATATTCCTGACAATTTTAGTTACTAGTTTCCTGGGGATAAATCTGATGCTTTTCGCCATTATTTTATTGATCAAACCAGGAATAACAATTGTTTTGCCCTGCATTAAACCACGATAACCAATATCGGCAACAGTAGCTGCATCCATCATCCTTTTACCTTTGACTAGTTTAGAATCTGCCATCCCCGTTCTTTGATGGAAAGCAGACTGTGTTGTTCCTGGGCAAAGAACTGTCACAGTAACACCTGTACCGTCTAATTCGTTGGCGAGTGCTTCAGAAAAAGATAATACGTAGGCTTTAGTAGCAAAATAAACGGCCATTAAAGGCCCTGGTTGAAAAGCCGCAGCAGAAGAGACATTTAAGATTTTGCCCTCACCTTGCTGAACCATATTTTTGAGAAATAACTTAGTTAAATGGGTAGTACATACCAAATTTACCTGTAGCATTTCTAGTTCATCAGCAAGATTAGTGTCATTAAATAATCCATAAGTACCAAACCCAGCATTATTAACTAGCACATCAACTTTAATATTTGCCTGTTCTACCTCTTGGAAAATTTCTTCAGGAGATGTTGTTTTAGATAAATCTTTGACGATAGGCTTAACAGAAATTCCAAATTTATCTTGAAATTTAGTCGCTATTTCTTCTAGTTTTTCCTTTGTTCTATCTACTAATACAAGATTGTAACCATTTTCAGCAAAAATGCACACTAATTCATAACCAATACCACTAGCTGCACCAGTAATTAGAGCAGTCTGCTTATGTGTTTTGTTCATGTTTGATGTTGGGTGATTTCAATAGATTAACTAGGTCTGTATTTATCAAAAGGGAATTGATAACTAAGGAATTGACCTATTTTAAAAACCAAAATGATAACGCTTTAAATATGATTCAGGAGCCTGCGGCAACTATCAGGGTAAATAAATTTCAGCAATCGGAATTAGTTAGTGGGTGCTTAAATCCTCTTGTTTTGATTCAAGATAAGCAAGCTGTATCGGTAATCCGCACATAATTTCTGCTGATTTCAGGCTCCTGAATTCTAATTTTTATTTGATAAATATTAACAAGCCGTCCAAAATTATATTCAACTTATTGGATCATTTTTGTATATATATATTCTATCTAGAAAATAATTTTTGTTTGTAATTGCAACTAAAATATTTAGAATAATGCTGGCAAAAATTTAAATATGTATATCCGACTGGATTAATTTTTATGTAGTACGTGCTAAAAAAGCATTATACTTAAGCTTTGATTTTACGGTGGTTATTAAACGAGAAATCCTTGTAAAATATGGATTTTTGAGTTTTACAGTGGTATTACACTTAAGGTTAAAGTTTATTTAATTTTTCCAAATATTAAAAGAAATTCCTATAGTGTCGAGTAAGTTAAAGTGGGCAACAGCAGAAAAATAATTCTGACATTGTTGCCAATACTACAAAGTATGATATTTCATTATGAAAATTAGCGTCTATTATAACTTTGTATATCGATATAAGTATGCTAAACACTGTTTACATGGATTCAGAATTCAGCTTATTTTATTTTGGAGTTTGGGTATTTGGGTGTTATTAACAGCGAATTCACAAGCTGCCCCCATACACAGCAATTGGGATACGCTCTCAAAATCTTTAGGAAAGATCACTTCTAATAATTCTGGGGATAATGTTGATTTACTCTCTATCCAGAATCATCAACGCCACCCCAATATACTTTTAAATCAATTAGATAAAAAACATATCTTAATTGCTGCCCCGGAAAACTTCAATCCAGGATTGCGATTACCTCCAGCTATACCAATACCACCTACAATACAGCCTAACCCGATTCCACCTTCAAATCCCACCGAATCGGTTAAGCCAGTGACAGTATTAGAAAGTATTCAAACAGACTTTCGTAATGATACTAATAACTTTGGTCAAAGTAACTTACTCGTTGAACCAACAATTCAGTTTAAATTGCCTAATGGCAATAAAATATTTATCAAAACAGGTTTAGAATTGTTTGAACAACGGGATGTGGAATCGGTTACTAACATTCCCCTGGAAATTGGTTGGCAAGGAAAAGTAGATGAAATAACTCTACATACAACAGTAGGAGTTGATGTCTTTAATCGATTACCGACAGCTATCAATTTCAATGCTCAGATGGAAGCTCCTATTATACCACCACAAATTTCCTCTTCAGGTCAATTAGTATCGGGTTTAATCATATCGGCTAACTTAGAACAAGGCCCTTATAAATCTAATATTCAAACCTTAGAAAATCAAATTACAGCTTGGCGATTTGGGCCTAATTTATATTGGCAAATTGATCGTGACACTAGTTTATTCTCATCGCTGCGTTTGGGTAATTACAGCGATCGCAATTTTGAAATTCAGTCTTTCAGCAGGCTAGAACGCAAGTTTGGACAGTTTTCTGTGGCGGCCAACTTATTCAGTTGGAGTTACGGTCGCAATCTGGAAAGCACTAGCGGCTATTTTTCTCCTCCAGATTTCCTCGCATACAACGCTGAAGTTGCTTGGCAAGGGGATATTGCTAATTTCTTGCTGTGTCGGCTGTCAGCTAACTTAGGACAACAGCGAATTAATGGAGAAACTGATAACGCCAACACTTATCAAAGTCGTTGTACAGTCAAGGTATCGCCAAAAATAGAGGCTGATATCGGCTATGGCTTTAGTAATGTGCGAAATCAAGATACAGGCGGAAGTGATTACCGTGGAGGTTCTTTGACGGGACAGTTAAGGATGAGATTTTAAATGTTAGTTAAATTTGCGAATTGGGAAAGATAACGTTGTTAAAGCTTTGAGTAAATTACACAATAAGGCTTGATACAGCATGAGTTCCGACTTTCAACCCCCACCTCCAGGCTTATCTATGCTAGTTGCTGTTGGAGGGGTGGTTACCGCAGTGATAGCGATCGCTGGGTTAAATTCTTTGTCTAGTCGTCTGGCTCAAAATACCTCAATATCTGCAATATCAACACCTCAAACTTCTCCTACCGCTAATGTGGAAACACAAGCACAAAAAGTAGCGAAACTTGATGCTAAATCTGTAGTTTTACCAGGGACAGAGGTTCCCATGAGTGAATTAACGAAAACTAAAACACCTGACATCAGGGTGAAAGTTGGCAAACTGGATGCAGCAGATATGGCTAACGCTCGCATAGCTTGGTCATATTTTCAACACAACTGGAATGATGAAACTGGACTGGTTAATTCCGCCGATGGCTTTAGTTCTGTAACTATGTGGGATCAGGCGGCGGCGATCGCTGCTTTGGTAAGCGCGAGAGAACTGAATCTCATTCCAGTGGCAGAATTTGAGGCGAAGATGAGTCAAACATTGCAGACTCTAGCAACCCTACCTTTATATAAAGGTGAACTGCCCAACAAAGTCTACAACGCCAAAACTCTTATCCCTGTTAATTATGGAAAATTAGATCAACGAGAAGAAATTGGCTGGTCAGCAATTGATTTAGGACGAATGGCAATTTGGCTGAAGATTGTCGAAGCCAAGTATCCCCAAATGCGATCGCCTGTGCAAGCTGTCTGGAAGTATTGGCAAGTCAAGCGCCTCACCAAAAATGGGCAAATGTACGGCACTAGCGTTGTTCAAGGTCAAGAACAATATCACCAAGAAGGGCGTTTGGGCTATGAAAATTACGCCGCCTACGGTTTGCAACTATGGGGGTTAGATGTCAAGCAAGCCTTAGATTATCGTTCGCAAACCGCCTTTGTCAACCTCTACGGACAAGGTGTTCCTTACGATCGCCGCGACGCTACCAACTCAGGCGCAAATAACTACGTCCTCAGCGAACCTTATATTCTGGATGGTATAGAAACTGGGTTTCAGGCTTTGCCTAAAGTTTATGCTGATAGAGTTTTAGCCGCTCAAGCCGCTCGTTATCAAGCAACACAAGAGTTAACCGCTTTGACAGAAGACAATGTAGACCGTCTGCCTTACTTTGTTTACAACAGCTTGTTTGTGAACGGTAAAGCTTGGGCAACGATTACAGACACCGGACAACAGTACAATAATTTGCGTTTTCTCAGTGCCAAAGCGGCGATCGGTTGGCATATGCTTTACAACACTGATTACACAAGTTTTTTATCTCACACTGTCTTCCAGCAACTGAAATCTGAGAAAGGCTGGTACAACGGATTGTATGAATCCTTACGTCAGCCAAATAAAGCACTTACAGCTAATAATAATGGCGTAATTTTAGAAAGTTTTCTCTATAAGCAAGTTGGTCAACCCCTCACTGTTTGGGCAGGAGTGAAGGTTCAAATCAGAGGTGTTGGAGCGATCGCACCTGAGCAATAGTTTCAAAGTCACGATCACTGTGAACTAAAAGTAAATAAAGCATTCTACCCAGAATATATCAGTATATTAACTTGTATTTTGTACCTAAGTACAGGATTTTCAGTGTATTCCTCGCTGATATAGCAAAGATTTCCGCCTAACATCTAAATTCATGAGTCCCCGACTTCATGTTATTCGCTAAGGCGATTCAATTCATTTCTACCGCAGTGCTATCAAGGTACTGATTCTTAACTGTCTGTCTATGCTATACAAGCAACGCCAACAAAAGCTGTGGAGATGGATGGCATTGTTCTTAATTGGGACATTGTTGCAGTTTTTGTTTTATGCTCCAGTACGCACCTTAGCACAGAGTTCTCATGTTGCTGCTAATTCCGCAAGTTGTAGCAGTATTACAGCGCCTCTCACCCCTGAGGAACAAACTTATGCTCGTGCGGCTTGGCAATATTTTGTGAAAAACTATCAGCCAGCAACAGGATTTACCAATTCCACCGGGGGTTATCCTTCTGGTACGCTGTGGGATATGGGGAACTACTTGATGGCGTTGAATGCGGCACGGTGGTTGAATCTCACTGATCAAGCAGACTTTGACGCTCGCCTGAATAAGTTTTTGACTGGTCTGGGAAATCTGAAGTTATTTGAGGATGCTTTACCTAATAAAGTCTACAACGCAGCCACCGGACAGATGGTAGATTACACTAATAATCCCATTGAACGGGGTATTGGCTGGTCTGCTTTAGATGTCGGTCGGATATTGGCCGCCTTTGATGTGATTCGCACTTGTCACCCTCAATATAATGATTGGCTCAAAGGGATTATAGCTAAGTGGCAAGTAGGGCGATCGCTCAAAGATGAACAACTGTTTGGCGCAACAGTCCTCCCAGATAACACCACATTACTGGTACAAGAAGGACGACTCGGCTATGAAGAATACGCTGTTAGGGGTTATCAACTTTGGGGTTTTGCCGCGCCCAAGGCTCTGGCGTTAGAACCATATAAGATGGTGGAAATTAATGGTGTACAGATCCCTGTTGATACCCGCGATTTCCAAAGCACCAATGCCAATAATTATGTTGTGAGCGAGTCTTATATTCTTGAGGGCATCGAATTTGGTTTTCAGAGAGAGTTAGGCGATTTTGCTGCTAGGGTTTTGGAGGCGCAGAAGCGGCGCTACGATGCGACAGGTCAGTTAACTGCGGTGACGGAAGACAACATCGACCAAGAACCTTATTTTCTCTACAACACCGTTTACGCCAACGGTAAAAACTGGGCAACCATCACCGATACTAACCAACCTTACCCCCAGTTTCGTAGCATTAGTACCAAAGCAGCTTTTGGTTGGCGCTATCTTTTTCCAGATAATGCTTACGCACAAAAGATTTTCGATGCGGTCAAGGATCTCCGCAGTCCCGATGGCGGTGGTTTTTACGCTGGCATTTATGAGGAATCAAAGCAGCCGAATAAAGCTTTAACTGGCAACACCAATGGGCTAATTTTGGAGATTTTATACTACAAAGCCAGAGGAAATCGTCCTTTAATTGGTTCGAGTGCTGTTAGTCAACCAAGCAAACCAGCAAACAACAATACTTCCTCTGCTGCGACTCCCCCACCTGGAGAAACTCCCAAGGTGGCGCAAACATCTACAACCCCAACAAATTCTAGCCCTCCAATATCAGGAAATACTCCTCAGGTTGGGGAAATGACGATCGCCCCCATTCCCCCAGTGGGTAATCCAGACCCATCCTCTACCTTGAAACTGGCTCGACCCCTAACGGTAGTGGAACGACGCTACGCAGAAGCCGCATGGAGGTACTTTCAAGCCAATTATCATGTTCGTAGTGGGTTAATCGACGATCGCAGTGATTTTCAGGGTGCTACTCTTTGGGGATTGGGAGATTATTTAGCGGCGCTTCATGCAGTGCGATCGCTGGAGATTATTACCCCGAAGGAATTTGACCAGCGTACCCGGCATTTATTAGCAGCCTTAACCCAGCTACCCTTATTTGCCGGAGAATTACCGCATCGAGGTTATGATACGCGAGTTCTCCAACCGATTGATTATGGTGGGAATCCGGTTCCTCAGGGTAACGGTTGGTCAGCTTTAGATATAGGTAGGCTACTAGCAGCCCTGTATAACTTAAAAAGCTGTCACCCAGAATATACCCAAGCCGTTGATCAAATTGTCTTGGATTGGTCATACCTGCGGGTGGTGCGGGATGGAGTTCTTTCCAGCGCCACAGTTACCCCAGGGAAGGAAGGACGATATCTTACCCGCGTCAATTTAGAAACCCGTTTGGGTTATGAAGAATACGCTGCTCGTGGTTTTCAACTATGGGGATTTGAGGTAGAGGGTTCGGCTGTTGGTGGTGAATATCAAACTACCTTGGTGGAAGGTGTGGAGGTTCCTACCCAACGCCGTCGCACAGATACCAACTCCAAAGTTAACCAATATACAGTTAGTAATCCTTTCTTACTTTACGCCCTGGAATTTGGCTTAGATCCACAAATGCGATCGCTCTTCGAGCCTATTTTCCAAGCACAAGCAGCGCGTTACCGCCGCACCGACACTCTCACAGCCTCAGCTACCACTCTCATAGACCGCAAGCCTTACACTGTCCACAGCACAATTACTGGCAAGGGTGAACCTTGGCAAACCTTAGGAGATGACGGACAAACGGTACCCCAAGGGCGAATGGTAAGTACAGCCGTGGGTTTTGCTTATCATGCACTCCTGCCAGAAACTCAATATAGTCAAAAGTTATTTGCAGGAACCACAGACTTATATAACCCACTAGCAGGGTTTTATGAGGGCTTTTATGAAACCACAGGTAAAACAGCCGTTGGTTTCACCAGCAGCACCAACAGCATGATTTTGCAATCCTTACTGTATACGGTCACGAATCGCCAACCCTTAATTCGTCCATCAAGTGCTATGCAGTCGCCTTGGTGGCAAGCTGTGGCTCAAGGGGACTCCGGCCGAGGCTTACCGAGAATTGCTAAATCAAGGGTCAGATTAATTTCTGATAGTTATGGCAGTTATTGGATGTCCGATTCTTCCCGGTGATGTAGCAGGAATTGGGAGTTTTGTCTCAGACCATAATTTTATTACCAGTGTCAAAATGACTTCTCTATTTATTAATAACGCTCCAACATTTTCTGGCAACAGTCGTTCCACCCTCAAAAAAAGAACACTGCTATTTCGCTACCTCGCAGAAATCAATTTAATTTTTGGTCTGTGGTATTTACAATGGCGCATTACCAACTCCATTAATTTTGATGCGTTATGGCTCTCGATTCCGTTGTTGCTGGCGGAAATTTATAGCTACATTGGCGGAGTGATGTTTGTCATTGGCTTGTGGCGACCTTTAGTCCGACAGATTAAGTCACTTGACCAGTTGACTCCACCGCTACCGCCAACGGATTGGCCGATTGTAGATGTTTTTATCACTTGTTATAATGAACCGCCGGAGATGGTCGAACAGACGGCCCAAGCCGCTTTAGCTATAGATTATCCACCAACTAAGTTGTATGTTTACGTTTTGGATGATGGTAATTCCCCCGCTATGCGAGCCATGACGGAAAGGTTATGTATTGCAGATTTACAGTCACCACTACTACAGCAAGAAGCCAACCGCATTGATGCAGAACGCTCGCACTTGGTAGAACGTCTGCAAAATCTAGAAAGTTTCACCCCTAATATTCAAGTGGCTGAAGAATGGTTGTCAAAATCGTCATCAGTTCCTAGCCAGGACACAACCAAAACTGAAGTTTTAGCCCAGAGTTTGCAACAGTTTATTCGTTGGTTATCTCCCAAGCATCATAGTGTTACTGAACGACTCAAAACTGAACGCCAAGCTTTAGCAGCCGCTATTCGCCAAAAAGAACTAGAATTGGTCGAACTTGCTAGATTCCGTTATATTGCTCGTCCTAAACCTGTGGGTGTACCCCACCATGCGAAAGCGGGAAACCTAAATTACGCAATTTTTTCTGGCGAAACTTCGGGAGAATTTATTCTTACTTTAGACGCTGATCATATTCCCAAACCCCAATTTCTCAAACGGGTTTTGCCATACTTCTACACATACAATCTGTTCAATGGCAAATATGAACAGAACCGCATTGCTTTTGTACAGACACCCCAGGACTTTTATAATATTCCCCCAAGCGATCCCTTTGGGCATCGAGCCAGTTTATTTTATGGACCGCTACAACAGGGTAAAGATGGGATGAATGCGGCATTTTATACAGGCACTAACGCCATTTTGCGACGTGAGGCCTTAATTAATGTGGGACTGCAATATTTTGCTGATGATTTTACCAAAGATGAAAAACGATTAGATGAATTTCAATTAGTCGGTGGTTTATCTAGCAACAGTATTACAGAAGATATGAATACCGCCATGCGTCTACATGGTGCTGGTTGGAAATCGGTTTATCATCATGAACTTTTGGCAGAAGGTTTAGCACCTGATGACCTCAGTTCTACTTTGAAACAAAGACTACGTTGGGCGCAGGGAACAATCCAAGTACTAGTGAGAGAAAACCCACTGAGCAAACCGGGACTCACGTTTTGGCAACGTCTGCAATATTTTAAGACGATGTATAGTTATTTTTCTGGTTTTGCTACGCTTATTTTTATTTCTTGCCCAATTATCTATTTTTTTACAGAAATTGCTCCTGTAAAAACATACGGTATTGATTTTATTGTACACTTTTTACCTACCTTTATCATCAATCGTCTAACCTTTATTGTGGCAATCTGGGGCATTCCAGCTAGTGAAATTTGGCGTTCTGAACAATATGCGATCGCCTTATTTCCCATATTCATTCAAGCTGTTTGGAGTGTATTCACTGGACAGAAGATTAACTTTCAAGTTACACCCAAACAACGACAGTCAGGGATTTATCTACAAATGATTTGGCCACAATTACTGTTTTTATTGCTAACTATTATAGGCATAGTTTGGAGTGTTTACAACTTTGTAATTGGTCGTCTCAATCATCCCTGGGTTAACCTACTCAATAGCTCCTGGGCTATCTATAACTTGCTCCTTTTATCAGGTATCATTCGCGCATCTGTTTGGCAAATACCAAAATATCACTCAAATAAAATATGAATATTATTCATTGAGTGAGCTGATCTAATTTTAAGTTACACAATCCATCGTGATGGCTGTTGATAGTTGACAGACTGGAAAAATTTTTATTATCAGGATTTTATCTTATACCCAATTAATATGAAGCTGCATAGAATAATTGAACGCAGATGCGCGCAGCGAAAAGTTCTGTAGGAGGGTTAGCCCGACCTAGGAAACTTTTCAAGACAGAGAAACGCGGATAAATCAACGGATTTCATATTACTTACAACCTCATGTAAAATTGATATTAGCTTGATATCCTAATATATCTGGCTACAGCTATAGGAATCATATATCGTCCATAAAAATACTGAATTTTGTTCTATAATTAAACCTTATTTATATGAATAAATACTGATTCAAAACATTCTACGGTCAAGACGATCTTTATAAGAGTCTATAGGAATCAGATTTGATTATTAAAAATGTCTAAGTATCTATGTGGTGGGTATTGCCAACCCTAGATTTGAGAAATTAAATACTAGTTCTATATATGGTTAAAGTTAAATTTGTTCAATAATTATGATTTTAATATTTTTGTTAAAATTTACTTTTGTACAGTTAACTACCTTGCCGTTTCCATCTAATAATGCCAGAATGTATAAATCAATTCAATTATTGTTATACCGTAAAATTGCCTATATTTAACTCAAGAATTAAATAGTACAGCAATGGTAATTTAACGATTTATTTACAGAAAAAACTGGCTTATGAATACAAACTTTCAGGTCATTGAATTGTCGGGGATTTTAGATGGAATCAGGGGTAATCAATTACGTCGTGAAATTAGCGAATTGATTGCTGATGGTAACAATATTTTTCTGCTGGATATGAATGCAGTAACTTTTATGGATAGTTCTGGCTTAGGTTCTTTAGTATCGGCAATGCAAATGTTACGCTCTGTTAATTCCCAACTTTTTATCTGTTCTATGAATGACCAAGTTAAGATGTTGTTTGAATTAACTAAAATGAATAGGATTTTTCAAACCTTTATCGATCAAGATGACTTCAAACGGCAAATACTGACAGCTACAAGAGCTATTTCTTAATTCAAACAATTCAATATAATGCTATCAACCCAAAGTAATTTTTAATAATGATAAATCATCTTCAAGTATTTGTTGAATATTTAAGGTCATTATCTGCATTAATATATAATGAATATTACAGGGTTCTTTCTGGCTAGAGTTAGTTAGTATTTCAATAAAGGCATCGAGTCCTAAAATCTTGCCATCTGGCTCTCTAATTTCATAAATGCCATCACTAAATATGTAAAGAGTGCTGTCTTTCTTCACGTCCCAGATAGCATCCTCAAATTCCACATCAGGTAAAAATCCTATGGGTAAATCTAAAGAATTGAGTCGTTTAACTTGAAAACCAGTTTCAGGTTTACCAGATAGGATTACGGCCGGGGGATGTCCGGCGCTAGCATAGACAAGTTGATGTTGAATACAGTGATAAACTCCATACCAAATCGTGAAGTATTTATCGCCGTGATTTGCCATCTGGAAAGCATGATTGAGCGCCTTTAAAACCTCTCTAGGCTTGTAGAAATTAGTATTAGGTAAAGATTGCGATCGCAGAATATTCAAGATAGAGACAGATAATAAAGCAGAACCTATTCCATGTCCTGATACATCCAATAGATAAATTGCCAAATGCTCGTCATCCAGCCAGTAATAATCGAAGCAATCACCCCCCAACTGGGTTGAAGGAATAAATAAGGTTTCTGTATTTACTTTTCCTTCCAGGGGTTTGGGTAGAAGCGATCGCACATAATCAGCAGCTTCGGCTAAGTCTGCTTCTAAGGTTTGCTTTTGGGTTTGTAAATCATGGTTGAGCATTTCTAAAGTTTGCTTTTGGATTTGTAAATCCTGGTTGAGTTGATGTAACCTGAGTCCGGCTCTTACCCGCGCTTTTAATTCAATCATTTCGATTGGTTTAGAGATAAACTCATCAGCTCCAGCATCCAGTCCTTTAACTCTGTCTTTCTCTTCTCCTGGTGCTGCTCCCTTAGCAGTTAACAAAATAAAAAAACTAGTTGCTAACTCTGGATTTGCTTTAACTTGACGACATACTTCCAATCCATCTAACCCAGACATCACCCAATCACAAATAATCAATGCGGGACGGAGGAGCTTTGCTTGAATAATTCCTTCCTCTCCATTGTTGACAACAGTAGTTTCGTAACCCTGATTCTCAAGCGTTCTTTTTAGCACCGTCCGCACAACCGGATCATCGTCAATGACTAAAATTTTTACCATAAGTGATGAGCTAATAAATATAATTTCAATTAAGTAATATATTTATTTCAACTTAACTATAATCGAGTTGATAATGTACAGTGAAAATACTCAAATTAAATAAAATGATTATTGTGTATGCTTAATTCAAGTCTAGTTTTATCTAAGAAGTGAATCATAAAATCTATTTAAAATTAAATACGGACTTGTCAGCCTCGGCTAAGGTGTTGTCGTGGTTCGAGCAGATAAATCAACCAGTTATTTCTCATAAGCAAATCTGGTGGCAATGTCAAACATTACTAATGGAGGGATTTGTTAATATTGTTGAACATTCACACAAACATTTACCAATAGAAACACCTATTGAGATAGAAGTTTCACGAACACAGGATTATATAGAAATACGTATATGGTCTCAAGGTGAACCCTTTGACTTAGAACAGCGATTAAAAAAAACAACTGAACTGGAAAAAAATATTCAAGAGCGCGGTCGCGGTTTAAAAATTATGGAAGCGATCGCCGATGATTTAAGTTATGAAAAACTAGCAGATAATCGTTACTGTTTATTGATTCGTAAGCATTATTAAATCTATTTATTATCATATCCTCATCTGTAATTAAAGATGAAAGCACAATTACCTGATAACGAAGTGCAGAGAATTGCAGCACTTTTAGAGTATAAAATTCTTGATACTCAATCCGAAGCAGCATTTGATGATATCACACGTTTAGCATCATATATTTGTGGAACGCCGATTGCTTTAATCAGCTTAATTGACCAAAACCGTCAATGGTTTAAATCAAAAGTTGGGCTGGAGAGGCGAGAAACACCGCGAGATGAGGCATTTTGCACTTATACTATTTTAGAATCTGATGTCTTTATCGTGCCTGATGCTACGACCGACGAACGCTTTGCGACAAATCCATTAGTAATATCTGATCCCAAAATTCGATTTTATGCTGGTGTGCCTTTAACTAACCCTGAAGGCTATTCCTTGGGAACACTTTGCGTTATTGATTACATACCCAGGAACTTGAGTCCTGAACAGATTGAGGCACTACAAATTCTAGGTCGCCAAGTCATCAAGCAACTGGAAATGCGTCGTAACTTAGCAAATCTAGTACTTGTAAATAATAAACACAAACAAGCACAAAAAATCCGCCATCCATTTTTTAAAAAGATTGCTGGTGGCTTTGGATTAGCATCAGTCATTTTAGTCTTACTTGGCTTGGCTTCCTATCAAAGTGAAATAGAATTAATTCATTGTAGTAATCAAGTTCAAATAACCCAAGAAAGCATTAATAACTTAGAAAAACTGCTATCTCAAATTAAGGATGCAGAAACTGGACAACGCGGTTACATTTTGACAGGAAAAGACCTTTATCTGCAACCTTATCAAACAGCTCTGACAAACATTGATCAGAAATTTGCGGAACTGAAAAATACCACTGTTGATCAAGTTCAACAACAGCGTCTTGTCATACTCAAACCTCTGATTGCAGCAAAAATCACTGAACTGAAGCAAACTATCAAACTACGTCAGAATCAAGGCTTCCAGACAGCATTACAGGTCATCCAATCTGATAAAGGGCAAACTCTCATGGATGACATCCGCAAGGTGATGCGTGAAATGGAGACAGAGGAAAAGGTGCGCCTTCAACAGCAATTACAAGCGGTAAAAGCCAGTGGGCAAAAAGTTATTGTCATCTTGGCGATCGCCATCGTCTCAGGTTTAATCATTCTCGCTGTTGTTTACTACCTAATTTATTGTGAAGTTATTGCACGCCAGTCGATGGAAAATATACTCAGCGAAGAGCGTAATTTTATTTCGGCAGTACTGGATACAGTCAGCGCTTTAGTAATCGTCCTAGATTCCCAGGGGCGAATCGTTCGCTTTAATCAAGCTTGTGAGGTGATAACGGGTTACTCATTCGACGAGGTTAGGGGTAGGCATTTTTGGAATCTGTTTTTGCTTCCTGAAGACATAGAGTCAAGCAAAGCATCTTTTGCAAAGTTTCCCACAGATTCAAGAGTTTCCGGTATTCAGGAGTCTGAAAACTATTGGGTAACTAAAGATGGTAGTCGGCGCTTAATTGCATGGTCGAGAACTATCCTGCAAAACCATGAAGGCTCAGTGGAATACATTATTGGTACAGGGATTGATATTACTGAGCGCAAACAAGCAGACAAGCATTTGACAATACAATATGCCATCACCCGTGTCTTGGCAGAATCTACAACGATTACCGAAGCTACTCCCCAAATTTTGCAAGCCATCTGTGAAACCTTGAAATGGGATGTCTGTGAAATTTGGATGGTAAATCAGCAAGGAAATTTCTTGAGTTTTTTCGACCTGTGGGATCAAACATCTTTGGAAATGCAGGAGTTTAAAACCCAAAGTCAGCCAATCACATTTGCATCGGGGATTGGATTGCCAGGACAGATTTGGGCTAGTGGTCAACCAATTTGGCTGACCGATATTGCCGATGATGCTAGCTTTCTCAGAAACCAATTGGCAGCGCAAGTAGGATTGCGTGGTGCTTTTGGTTTCCCGATTCGGAGTGGGCAAAAAATTTTGGGAGTCATTACCTGCTTTAGTCATCAAGTTCAGCCGCATGACCCAGATTTGGCAAAAATCATGGATTCTATTGGCGAACAAGTAGGGCAGTTTATCCATCGCAAACAGGCAGAGGAGGAACTGCAAAGGCAAAACTTGCGATCGCAATTATTTACAGAAATCACCCTCAAAATTCGCCAATCTTTGCAAATTGAAGAAATTTTACAAATCACTGTCAAAGAAGTACAAAAGATTCTCCAGACTGATCGAGTTTTAATTTATCAGTTACTACCTGATGGTTCTGGGAGTCTGATTATTGAGGCAGTCGTTGCTGGTTGGGCAGCAATTAAAGGACAAAATATTACTGATTTTTATTTGCAAACAGAATATCAACAACAGTATTGTCTACAACAATATCGCCTGAGGCATCTGGAGGCGATCGCTAACCTAGATTTGGGCGAGATTCAACAAAGTCATCTAGAATTACTCAAAAAGTTTGGAGTTAAAGCTAATTTAGTTATACCTATTCTCGTCAAAGATGAACTCTGTGGCTTATTAATTGTCCATCAGTGCGCCACATCCCGCCAATGGACAAGTTTTGAGACCCATCTTTTACGACAAATAGCAGACCAAGTAGGCATTGCTGTAGCCCAAGCCCAACTCTTAGAAGTCGAAACTCGACAGCGACAGGAACTGGAAGTTGCCCGTAGTCAGGCTGAATTAGCTTCTCATGCTAAAAGCGCTTTTTTGGCGAATATGAGTCATGAAATCCGCACACCCATGAATGCTGTCTTGGGGATGACTGGCTTAATGCTAGAAACTCTGCTCAACCAAGAGCAGCGAGATTTTATGGAGACTATTCGCATTAGTGGTGATGCACTTTTAACTCTCATTAACGAGATATTGGATCTCTCCAAACTGGAGGCTGGGGAAATGGCTTTAGAAAATTTGAATTTTAATTTATCAACCTGTGTAGAAGAAGTTTTAGATTTATTAGCCCCCCAAGCTCATAGCAAGGGATTAGAAATTGCTGCTTTAATCTATCGCCACGTTCCTATCCAACTCCAAGGAGATGCCAGCCGTCTGCGACAAATTCTCATGAACCTGATTGGTAATGCTATCAAGTTTACTAGTTTTGGGGAAGTAGTGATGCGAGTAGAATTGCGATCGGAAACTCCGACTACAGCTATCATCCACTTTGCCGTTACAGATAGTGGCTTGGGCATTACTTTAGAAGACCAACATAAACTGTTTACCCCTTTTACTCAAGTAGATGCTTCCACCACGCGTAAGTATGGTGGTACTGGTTTAGGATTAGCCATATGCAAACAACTAGTGACATTAATGGGAGGAGAAATCGGTGTAGAAAGTCAGTTAGGCAAAGGTTCTAAATTTTGGTTTGAAATTCCTTTTGCCAAACAACTCCAGCCTGTTTCTTTTGTAGAAGATTGCGGACTGTTAAACAATCGCCGTTTACTGGTGGTGGATGACCACGCCACTAATCGAAAAATTATCTATCACCAAGTTAGTCGATGGGGAATGCAGGTAGATCAAGCTGATAGAGCTGTTGCTGCTCTAGGCATGATTGTGGAAGCTTGCCAGCAGAACAAGCCCTATGATGTCATCTTAATCGATATGCAGATGCCTGAAATGGATGGGATGGCTTTGGGAAAACAAATTAAGGCCAATTCTTCTATTCCTCCAACACCCTTAATTATGCTCACTTCAACTAATCAACGTGACGAAGTGCAACAGGCAATTAAGATTGGATTTGCTGCTTATTTGGTCAAACCAGTGAAATCATCTCGGTTGCTCGACACTATTATGAGTGTTTTAAAAACTCCGTCACAATTGGAAGCGGAGAAGTTGGAAGTAAAGAGTCAAGAGTTAGAAAAGAACAATTTAGATCACAGCCGCAACCGTAACTTTACTGCTACCCAGGCTCAAAATTCTGTTTCCACAAAAACTAGAATCCTACTGGCTGAGGATAATTTAGTTAATCAAAAAGTGGCTCTTAAACAACTCCAAAGCCTTGGTTATACAGCTGATGTTGCGGCTAATGGCAAAGAGGTTTTACAACTATTAAAACAAATTCCCTACGATTTGATTTTAATGGATTGTCAAATGCCAATTCTTGATGGTCTGGAAACCACAAAAGAAATTCATCGTTGGGCAGAAAGCTCCTTTGCTAGCGGTCATCGCCCTGTGATTATTGCGATGACAGCTAATGCTATGAAAGAAGATAAACAAATGTGTCTAGATGTCGGCATGGATGATTATTTGAGCAAGCCTGTGATGAAAGAACAATTGGCGACAGCATTAGAATATTGGTGTGAGTTGATACTAAATGCACGACAGGCAGTAGAATTTGATATACATAGTCTTCCTCTTGACTGGGAACACTTACATCAACTTTCCGAAAACGATACAGAATTTGAATTGCATTTGTTGCAAATATTCGTTGAAGATGTCCGAGCTAGATTAGAGTTAGCTAAAGAGGCGATCGCTAACACAGACTTTCAAAAAATGGCTCAACAAGTCCATCAGCTTAAAGGCGCTAGTACCAATCTCGGAGCTACCGCTATGTACCTAGCTGCGGAAAAGCTAGAGCAGCTAGCTAACAAGCAAGAGCGTAGAGGTAGTATGGAGCTAATTACAGAAATAGAAGAGTCTGTCAACCAGATTCAAGCTTTTTTAACTAGAAGCCAAGTTGTTTAAACGGCTGACAGATGTAGGTTTTTTACACTACACCCCCAAAACACGGGTTTAGGGTGTAGGGGTATAGGGGTATAAGGGTGTAGGGATTGATGAAACTATTATTCTTGTGTTAGTGCGAGACTTATCACTCATCACTTTATTAAAAACCTATACCTGTGAGGAAACCTTCTCGCCATCTCCCTGCTCCCTGCTCCTTTTCCTCTTCG
The DNA here is from genome assembly GCF_963920875.1 of Anabaena sp. CCY 9910. Classification (NCBI taxonomy): domain Bacteria; kingdom Bacillati; phylum Cyanobacteriota; class Cyanophyceae; order Nostocales; family Nostocaceae; genus Anabaena; species Anabaena sp. CCY 9910. The sequence continues at coordinate 27,124 of NZ_CAWUDJ010000019.1, forward strand.
TGACCATGTTTTGTTAGTAGTTAAAGCAACTAACAAATGACCACTGACAACTGACGCACAGTACAAAAAAAAGGTTTGGCTCACCACCAAACCTTTCTATAAAATCCAGTGCATAACAACATCCCGAAATAATGTACCTGTTATTTTGAGGCGATCGCATCTTCCTATAGGATGTAGCTAAACGTTAAAAAGCCTGATTTTAGACGAAATCAGTATTAATAATTACATTTAAGGTAATTTAATCCGTTTTTTTCATTGATTGCCAAAAAAAAGACGGGTTTTACCCCGTCGAAGTAGCTTGAAAGTGGCAATACACCTTGGACTCTGGAAAATAGGAAAAATAAAATTTAATAGATTGAAAGGAATATCAATGATGTGAACAACAAGAACGTTTATTTATGCTGTACTTGGATTGTTAATCATTTCCATCCTTGCAATTCTCATCAAGTTATCACAGGCAAGTTTACATCAGTTGCCAAAATGCCAAAACCGACAAAATGAATCAATTCAAAATTTAAAATACCCTACGGGTTCGCGTAGGTAGCGTTCTCGTACCCCTATAGGGAAGCAAGCTAAGCGTTAGCGTCTCCGACAGGAGAAGGAGAAGAGTAGGCTACGCCAACAAAATTCAAAATAAAAAAAAGCTATTTCTGAGTATTTTAAAACAACATTCAAAAATAGTAGTACTATTTATTACATTCAAAGTTTGATGATTTACGCTTACTACATCTGTAATCAATCAAGCCAATAAATAATATTGCTAGAGAAAATCCAATATGGGTATCTTGAATAAATTTCGTCAGGGTCAAATTTTTACTTGGTCGTTACTAAATATATTTTTCCTTGCTGGTTGTTCTTTTCCTCAGGCGGAAACTGCTACAAACTCAACACCCGTAACAAACACTAGTACAGGCGAAACCTTACGTCTACTCTATTGGCAAGCACCAACTATTCTCAATCCTCACCTAGCGCAGGGAACTAAAGACTTTGAAGCTAGTCGTATCGTCTATGAACCCCTGGCCAGCCACGATAAAGAAGGTAAATTGGTTCTGTTTTTAGCCGCAGAGGAACCTACTCTAAAAAATGGTGGTATAGCCAAAGATGGCAAATCAGTTACCTGGAAACTCAAGCAAGGAGTCAAATGGTCTGATGGTCAACCTTTTACAGCTGCGGATGTGGTATTTACTTACAAATTTCTTTCCAATCCGGCTGTTGGTGCTACCACTTCCGCTAATTACGAAGCTGTGCAAAGCGTCGAAGCCATCGACGATTACACTGTCAAAATTAATTTCCAGAGTCCTAACCCAGCTTGGTCACTACCTTTTGTGGGCTTAAATGGAATGATTATTCCCCGTCACATTTTTGAGAAATTTAACGGTAGTAACGCCAGGGAAGCGCCAGGTAATTTGATTCCTGTAGGTACAGGCCCTTATAAAGTCGGAGAATTTAAACCTGGTGACACCATTATCTATGAAGCTAATTCTGTGTTCCGTGAAGCCAATAAACCTTTCTTTAAGCGAGTAGAACTCAAGGGAGGTGGTGATGCGACATCAGCCGCTAGAGCAGTACTACAAACTGGAGATGTAGACTACGCTTGGAACCTGCAAGTAGAAGCCCCGATTCTCAAGCAACTAGAAGCAGCAGGTAAAGGGAAATTAAAAATTAGTTTTGGTTCTTTTTTAGAACGGATTACCATCAATCATACCGACCCTAATAAACAAACAAAAGACGGCGAACGTTCTAGCACTGAATTTCCTCATCCCTTTTTTCAAGACATCAAAGTGCGTCAAGCATTTAACTATGCAATTGATCGGGACACAATAAATCAACAATTATATGGTTCTAGCGGTCGTCCTGCCGCCAATATCCTATTAGCACCAGAGATTTATAACTCACCTAATACTAAATATGAATTTAGCCCCAAAAAAGCTACTGATTTATTAGATGAAGCTGGATGGAAAGATACAAATGGTAATGGTATTCGAGACAAAAATGGTGTAGAGATGAATGTTTTGCTTCAGACATCTGTAAATCCAGTGAGGCAGAAAACTCAGGAAATTATTAAACAAGGATTAACTGCTATTGGTGTCGGGGTGGAACTAAAAAGTATTGATGGTAGTATCTTCTTTTCTGGAGATCCATCGAACCCAGACACCTTGGGAAGGTTTCAAGCTGATTTACAAATGTTTAGTACGGGTAGTACGAATGTAGACCCTGGTGCTTATATGAAAGGCTTTACTTGTAGCGAAATTCCCCAGAAAAAGAATAACTGGTCAAAATCCAATCATTCACGTTACTGTAATCCTGAATATGATAAGCTCTGGCAACAGTCCAACACAGAATTAAATCCTGAAAAACGTCGGCTGCTATTTATTCAGATGAATGATCTGCTATTCAAAGATATTGCTTTAATTCCCTTGATTGCCCGTGCTGATGTCAATGGCGTGAGCAATAGACTGGTCGGTGTAGATTTGACCCCTTGGGATACTGATACATGGAATATTAAAGATTGGCAACAAGTCCAGTCTCTTGGTAGTAGGTAATTTGATTATTACTCATTACTTATTACATCGATCTCAAGCTATAAATTAATTTTTTTAATTTATAGCTTGAGTATAATTTAATATCTTGAAAATCTTACTTATATAAAAGTATAGGTGAATAACACCTATTGACGTAAGTGAGGCTAACAATCATGTCGAATCAACTTTTTGCATCGGATTTACTCATAGACTTATCCGCAGAAGAACAGCAATTTCTTGCTGGGGGTCAAGACCGTAGAGATGAAGAATTCCAAAGAGATCGAGATAGAGGAGATAGAAGAAATAGATATTCCTGTCGCTATTGCTATGATTGTCGTCGTGACTAAACCTTTTAATGAACGACAAATTCCATAATCTTGGCAGATAGTGGAGGATAGTGGAAGGGTAATTCCATACCCTTCTACTAAGGTATTTATCTCATCCTTTTTTTCAAATGACCAAAGATTAATTTCAGAAGTCATAAAAATTCCTCTTCAAATATTTTTAGGTAGTTTGACTGTGAATTTACTACCTTTACCTACTTCAGAAACCAAACTAATCATACCTTCGTGCGCTTCAACGATACGACTGGATAAATGCAGACCTAAACCGCTACCTGAGCGTTTATTTCTTCCCTGACGAAATCGCTCAAAAATGGTCGCTTGGTCTTCGGGAGCAATACCATAACCAGTATCTTCAATTTCGATCGTTAACCAATGATTATTTGGTTCAAAAAACCGAATTTCAATGCCGCCAGTGTCTGTAAACTTGATGGCATTTGCTACTAAGTTGTACAACACGCGCCGTAGTTCGAGGGTATCACCCATGACTACACCTGCTTTTTCGCCTAAGTTATCTATCTGAGTGCTATCTATTTTTAAGGCGATACCTTTCTCATTAGTTAAAGTTGTGAGTTCGCTAACCACTTCTTGAGCGATTTCTTTTAAGTTGCAGCTTTCATAATTTAATGTTTTCTTACCGGCTTCAAAGCGATAAACTTCTAGTAAGGTATTAACCATTTGCATCAAATTTTGGTTGCTGCGAATCATGACAGCGATCGCCTGTTTCATTTCTGGCGAAATTTTGCAAAAGGCTTCTTGTTGAAACAAGTCCAACATCCGATCGGCTGCTACTAGCGGTGTGCGTAAATCGTGGGTTAGGCGTGACACAAAGTCTTCCCTTTGGCGTGCCATTTTCTTTTGTTCGTCCAGACTGTGCTTGAGGCGTAGGAGCGATCGCACTCTAGCCAATAGTTCATCTGTATCAAATGGTTTACGAATGAAATCATCCGCGCCTACGTCCAAACCTTCCACAACACTCGATTCGTGAAAAGCTGTAATCAATAATATTGGTATATAACTTAAAGCTGGGTTATTGCGGATGCGTCGTGTCACTTCATAACCATCCATACCCGGCATCATTACATCTAATAATATTAAATCCGGTGGCGACTGTTCTATTTTTTGCAAAGCTGAAATGCCATCACTGGCTAAATCAATTTCATAGCCTTCGCTTTCTAAAATTGTTTGCACTAAAATCAGATTATCTTTAGTGTCATCAACAGCCAAAATCCGATCAATTTGATTATTTTCCACAACAGACATGATAATAAGCTTGTTTTTTATATATAGATTTATAACTTGAGGTTATGATACTTCCTGGGGGCTGGGTTGGATTTAGCCGTAGGGTGGTGTGCTTTGTGATCTGGCTGCATCATTTCTTTCGCATCTTGCACAGATGATGAAGATAGAGATGAGTTTGATAATGGCAATTGTCTTGGCAATGTAATTGTAAAAATTGAACCTACTCCCAATTGACTTTCTAAGATAATTTTACCACTCATCATTTGCACTAACGAGTCGATAATTGCCAACCCCAAACCTGTACCTGCATACTTGCGAGTAATGCTTTGATCAACTTGTCGAAAAGCCTCAAAAATATATTTAAAATCTTTAGATGCTATGCCAATACCTGTATCTTTTACTCTAATTTCCACCCAACTTCCTGGTAAGTCTTTTACATCGATCCAAATACTACCAGAGTCTGTGAACTTAATGGCATTAGATAATAAATTTATTAGAATTTGTTTAATTCTTACTGGATCATTTACTAGCAAAGGATTTTGTAAGTCAATCTGCACTAGCAAAGACAGCTTTTTTGACTCAGCTAGAGAGCGCATTTCCCCAACGGCAGCGTTAATTACTTTAGTTAAATCAAATAATTCTGGCTTCAGTTCTAATCTTCCCTCTTCTAATTTGGAGAAGTCCAAAACTTCATTTAATAGCATCAATAAATGTTTGCCATTATTCAGAATCCGTTCTACCATGTCGGCTTGCTGACCTGTGAGATTGCCAAATTTAGGGCGTAACAATATCTGAGAAAAACCAATAATCGCGTTCATTGGTGTTCTCAATTCATGGGACATGGTAGCGAGAAATTGAGATTTCAGCCGCGATGCTTCTAATAGTTTTAAGTTTTGAATTTGGATTTGTTGCCGTTGTCGTTCTAATTCTTGATTTTTTCGCACCAGTTGCTCATGACTTTCTCTCAGTTGTTGGTAGGCAATAGCAGTCTGCATTTCTGCACGATAAAGCCGCATTGCATTACGTAAAACTTGAGCTAAAGTTTCCGATGAAACTCTAAATTTAGATAAGTAATCTGTTGCACCAGCTTTCATTAACTCCACGGCAATTTGTTCATCACCTTGAGAAGTCAAAACTACTAAAGGAATTTTGATATTTAAGCTACGAATTGTTTCGATTAAGTTTAAACCGTCTTGGTCGGGTAAACGATAGTCGATGAAGGCACAATCAAAAGATGTATTTCTTAAGATAGAGAGCGCCGTGTTTCCGTCACTTACCTCTGACATTTCCATACGTACCCCAGCTTTAACCAAAGCACGGCGAACTGTCATGCGGTCTACTTCATCATCGTCTACAACCAAAATCTTTAGCGTCTCTTCCATCGGTTTTTATATTTGCTGCCAAATACAGGTTGATTTCAAACATTTCTGGTTTCAAATTTTTCAACTAAAAACTTTGAGCCTCTTGAATATAGTCTTTATTAATTTTTATATTTGAATTGAGCAAGTCTGATTTTCATTATCAAAGATAAAAATTAGTGTTTCTCGTTTTGCTTATATCAATCTAATAGGGCATAATTCATGTTATTAGAAACTACAATAGTCTCTGTTCACAAAATCTGTTGTTAGACGGACTAAGGCATTTCACAGAATACCCAATATTTATTGAGTGCTGCTATTATTTCTACAAAACTAGAGAATGTGACGGGCTTGAGGATATAACCAGCAACGTTTAAGTTGTAAGCTTCTACACGGTCTTTATCCTGGTTTGATGTCGTCATCACAACTACAGGAGTCAGTCGTAGTTGGGGATCGGATCTTAATTCTTGCAAGAATTCAATACCACCCATTTTAGGCATATTTAAGTCTAGCAAGATTAGGCGACGCTCATGAGGAAAATTTGGCGTTTGAGTGTGATTGCCACGCAAAATCTTTAGAGCTTCTAAGCCATTATCTGCTAAGTAAATAGGATTAGTAATATTAACTTTCTGGAATGCTCGCTTGACGTTCATAACATCAACTTCATCATCCTCCACTAATAGTATATTAATCACTCTTTCCTGCATTTTTTGTATTTAAACTATGCTTTTTATGGGAGGCTAGCTAATTCGTGAATAGTTATTCATGAATTAGTAATTAGTACTATACAAATGCTGAGTGCTTTTGCAGACTAAGCTTTTACTAAGTAAAATACAATACTTGAGTGAAGCTTCAACCCAATTGTAAAAGAGCGACTGAACGCACGTCCTCACCCATTAGTGAGAGTTGGAGAAAATCATTGTGTACCATAAGCTTGAGCTATTTTACTCAAGAGAACGTTTAGGCCAAGTAAAACGAAATGTACTTCCAGGCCCAGAGACAGGCTTCAAATTAATGGAACCCCCTTCCGTCTCGACAATTTTTTTGACGATCGCCAACCCAATTCCCGTATTTTCTTTGCGATCGCGCGGTTCGAGGGTTTGGAAAATTACAAAAACCTTATCGTGATATTCTACAGGTATGCCAGGGCCATCATCTGCCACACTAAATTCGTAGTATTGCCCCAAATCTCGCACCGAAATTTTCACCCTACCATCGACCCCTGTGTGGTGTTCAATTGCATTTTCGATTAAGTTAGCGAACACCTGTTGTAAGGGAACTCTCTTTGTAACTAAAGTAGGCATTTTTGGCTGGATTTGAATCTGAAAACTTGCTGGTGGTTGCAACGAGTCGATTACTTCCCTGAGTAATGAGTCCACATTGACCTGTGTTAATTCTGTGTGGACGCGGCCAATACGCGAATATTCCAGTAGACCATTAATTAAAGCTTCCATACGCCGCACCCGACCCCGTAACAACTGCATTTGATGTTGATTTTCCTCAGGTAGCTGGTCGGCGAGGTCTTCTTCTAACCATTCTGATAAACTAGCGATCGCCCGTAAAGGCGCTTTTAAATCATGGGATGCAACATAAGCAAACTGGTCTAATTCTTGATTGCGTTGTTGCAACAACGTGGTAGTTTTCGCCAGGATAGTGTTTAAGCGTGTCAGTTGTTTGGTTCGTTGTTGGAGTGTAATTTCGACTTGCTTACGTGGGTTAATATCAACACAGGAACCTATGTAACCAGCGAAACTACCATCTGAATTAAATCTGGGTGTACCTGTATCGAAAATCCAGCGATATTGACCATCAAAACGTTTTAGGCGATACTCCATCATGAAAACTTCTCGATGCTCAAAGGCTGTAGTATATGTGTGAATGCAGCGTTCTCGGTCTTCTGGATGCACCCCTTCTACCCAACCATTACCTAATTCTTCTGCCATTGTGCGTCCTGTGAAGTCTAGCCAGCCTTGATTAAAAAAATTGCAGAGTTTGTCTAGTCCTGACATCCAAATCATCACAGGCGCGCTATTCGCCATAATTGCGAATCGTTCTTCACTTTCACGCAATGCTTCTTCTATCTGGTGACGTTCACTAATATCGACTACTGTGCCGATATAGCCGACTATCCGCCCATCTTCATCAATTTCTGCTATTGCTTCTGACAGTACCCAAGTAATTTTGCCTTGAGGATCTTGTAAGCGCAACTCAGTTTTATATGACTTCTGTCTTGACAAAATAAACTGGGCTTGCACTTCTACAAGTTGCAAATCATCTGGATGAATAGCTACTTGCCAACCTCGACCCAATGATTGTTTTTTAGAAAGACCAGACATTTCACACCAACGCTCGTTGACATAAAGACAATTACCCGATATGTCTGCGTGAAATATGCCAACGGGAGCCATTTTTGCTATATTTTCAGGGTGGCGATCGCTCTCTGGAGTTGTTTGATTGCTCGTAGTTATCATACAAACATCCCTCATAAAAATTCTAAACAAGATCCCCGACTTCTTCAAGAAGTCGGGGATCTGAGTAATCAGACTTCGTATATATATTGCTGATTTAAATTCTTCATCTATTAATATTTCCTACCTTACTTTTAGAATGTTGACAATACTTTGTCACAAGATGAAATTAAATTTAAAATCTTACTCCCGCAAAGATGAGTTTTCCCACTGTCAAAAACAATAAGTTGTCACAGTATTCTATATTTTCTTGTAAAATAGCGATATATCTATAGCCAGATTTTTATCTCTATCTAGACCCAAAAAAAATAGATTTATTATTTCTATCGGTGGATGCAGGCGCATCAAGATATCATCTATCTTTGGTTTGGGAAAATAATAGAAGTGACTGAAAAAATAGCTTAGTTTGCAAGAAGCAATTAGACAAGAGTGAGTGTAACGATGAGTGAAATCAGCATTATTTTAATTGAAGATCATGACTTAACCAGAATGGGGCTAAGAGCTGCGTTACAGGCCAACACTGGCATCAAAGTAATAGGTGAAGCGGCTAATGCCACTCAAGGACTGAAACTTTTGGAAACGGCGAAGCCGGATGTAGCGGTGGTAGATATTGGCTTGCCGGACATGGATGGGATTGAACTCACTCGCAAGTTTAGGCGTTATCAAGCTGAGAGTGGGCAAACCCACACCAAGATTCTGATCCTGACAATGGATCATACCGAAGATGCAGTACTGGCGGCTTTTGCGGCTGGGGCAGACTCTTACTACATGAAAGAAACCAGCATTAGTAGGCTGACAGAAGCAATTCAAGCGACCTTTGGCGGCAACTCATGGATTGATCCAGCGATCGCTAATGTAGTATTACAGAAGATGCGCCAAGGCATCCCCGGAGAGAGCCAATCATCTGATAAGCCCAAAACCGTCAAAATTGAGGCTCTACCTTCTGAATACGAACAAGTATTAGAAACCTACCCCCTCACACAACGGGAATTAGAAATTCTAGAGTTGATTGTTGCTGGCTGTAGCAACGGTCAAATTGCGGAGAAACTTTATATTACCGTTGGTACGGTTAAAACCCACGTCCGCAACATTCTGAATAAACTCTGCGCTGATGACCGTACCCAAGCTGCTGTACGTGCTTTGCGTTCTGGGTTAGTAGCTTAAAGATGACACCATAACGCACTTAGCAAAATTTAACACCCATACTCTAACCTTGGTTTCTCCCGCAAATCAAGGTTTTAGCTTTTTGCGCTAATTTTAAAGTGAATTCGACGGAACCTAACCCCAACCCCTTCTCTTGTAGGGGAAGGGGCTGAAAATCTATAACTGATTACCAAATAATCATGGTTTTAAGCCTCTCCCCGCGTTGGGGAGGGGTACTCCTGCGGAGAACTCGTAGAGTAGCAAGCTATGGAGAGGTGTTCTTCCGAATTTATCGAACTCACGCTAATTTTACGAATTACTACGAATTACGAATTGCTATTAGTACTAATATCTTGGTAATCACGGTTATGCAGGGTTACAAGAATAACTAGATTACTAAACATATGACTATAGATTTACGGGGTTTTTTTCAAGCTACAGACCCTAGTCGGACTCTATTTCTCAATCAAGACACAGATAAAAAGTACTACATTGATTTTTCCTCGGTGCGTGGCGGCGATATTATCGGTAAGCTCAAACAAAAGATTACCTTTTTTAAGCCAGATGAACCTACCTGCACTTTATTTACAGGACATATCGGCTGTGGTAAATCGACAGAACTCATCCGCTTACAGGCAGAATTAGAAAAGTTAGGCTTTCATGTGGTTTATTTTGAGTCTAGTGATGACTTAGAAATGACCGATGTTGATATCGCTGATGTGTTGTTGGCGATCGCTCGGCGTGTGAGCCAAAGTTTAGATAAAATTACTCTGGGGGAGACTAACAAATTTAATGATTTGCTACTAGGTGCATGGAAGGTTTTAAACTCTGAGGTAACGGGGATTAAAGCCAAGGTTCCCGTAGTGGGTGAGGTTGGTGTTAGTGTAGAGCCAGCAAAGTTATCTTTATCTGTAGGTATTGGTGAAATCACCACCAAAATTAAAAGCGACCCCACACTGCGAGAGAAAATCAATCAATATCTCGCACCGCAAAAAATCAAGCTGCTAGAAGCGATTAATCAAGAATTATTGCAACCGGCGATCGCTAAACTCAAACAACAAGGTAAAAATGGTCTAGTTGTCATTGTCGATAACCTCGACCGCATAGATAACCGTCCTAAGTCTTGGGGTCGTCCCCAACAAGAATATTTATTTGTAGACCAAGGTGAATATCTCACTAAGTTAAATTGTCATCTAGTCTACACCATGCCCCTGTCTCTCAAATTTTCCAACGATTATGGAATGCTGACTCAGCGCTTTCCCGAAGACCCCAAAGTATTACCGATGGTTCCCTTACATTGGCCTGATGGTAGGGTGCATGAGCAAGGAATGGAACTGATGCAACAGATGGTACTAGCCAGAGCCTTTCCTGACTTGCAACCAGAACAACGCCGAGACAAAATTTCTGAGGTTTTTGATAGTGCTGATACCTTAGAGCGTTTATGTATCTTAAGTGGTGGTCATGTGCGCGACTTGTTGCGGCTTCTGAATAGCTGGATTATGGAAGAAATGGCGCTTCCCCTCACCCGCAATACTTTAGAACAAGTTATTCGTTCCCGTCGCAACGAAATGATTTTGCCAATTTCTGAAGAAGAATGGCAATTATTACGCCACGTCCAACACAAGAAAAAAGTCAGCGATGACCACGGCTACCAAAAACTCATCCGTAGCCGTTTTGTCTTTGAATATCGAGATGGCGGCGAGTCTTGGTTTGATGTCAATCCCATTTTGATTGGTGCAAAGGAAATGGGGGAATGAAAATTCAAAATACCCTACGGGAAGCTAAAGCTACAAAATTCAAAAAAAGAGTAATGACAATTGTACAGACGCGATTCATCGCGTCTCTGACCAATGACAAATGATTTAGTAAATAACGATCGCTCTGCGCAACAATTAGCTTGGGCGATTGATGCTTCTGTGGGACAGTTTAAGTTGATTTTGGCACGGTGTAATTATGCCAGCTTACGCGATCGCTTAATCAAAAGATTACAAGAAATTTGCCAAGCGGAAATTTATGTCTTGGAAGTACAGCAATCTGATAAAACCCTCTATACTGCCATTCGGGATGAGTTTGGCGCAGAGATTCTTGGCTGTGTGATGGTTGTTGGTTTGGAAAAAGTGCAGGATTTAGCAGTGATGTTAAGTTCAGCCAATCAAGTGCGCGAGGAATTCCGCCAGCATTTTCATTTCCCTTTGGTGTTGTGGATTGATGATGAAATCTATAAACAATTAATTCAAGTTGCACCTGATTTAGAAAGTTGGGCAGTTACGAAAAATTTCGCTATTGACAAACAACAATTAACGGATTTTATTACTGAAACGGCTCATCAATATTTACATGAACAAGCTAAAATAACTCTCCATGAATCACTAAAGCTAGAAACTGAGTTATTAGCAGCCCAAAGAGATTTATTTATAGATAGACAGATAGATGATTCAGAATTAGCGGCTAATTTATTATCATTACTGGGCTTAACTAATAAGAATATCAATGAAATTTCAGCCGCGCTAGAATATTATCACCAAGCTGGTAGTTTATGGCAAAAACTTGATTTAATCGAACCTCAAGAATTTATTCTTTTAGAGATTGCTTTTTGTTATTATATTCAAAGTTATAAATATCAAGACATCAATCATATATCTTGGAATAATACGCGGCGTTATATTCAAGAATATATTGATTTTGTTAACCAGATTCAACGTGCAGATTTAATTGCTAAATCTCTTTGTAAGTTAGCTACTATTTTACGTAATCTTAACGCCTGGGAACAGTTGGAAAAGCTATCCCAACAAGCTTTAGTCATTCATCAAGCAAATAATAATCATAGAGAAATTGCTAGGAATTATGCTTGTTTAGCCGAGGTGGCTTTAGCCAAAGAAAATTGGCGACAGGCAAATCAATTAATTAACCAAGCATTAGATTTTATATCAGTCAATAAATCAGAGAATCTACTTTCAGCACCAGAATTAAGCTTATATAGATTTATTCAGGGTTGCTCTCAATATAATTTAGGGCAAATCCCCCAGGCGATCGCCAACTTAGAAGATGCTATAAATAGGTTAAATCCTCAAGAAGATGTCAGACTTTATCTGCATATTCTCAGTTATTTACATAATTTTTATTTCACTCAAAAAAAATATCTTGCAGCCTATGAAATTAAACAGCAGTCGCTTTCCATTGAACAACAATTTGGCTTGCGAGCTTTTATTGGTGCAGGAAGATTAGAAGCACGTAAGCAAACACATTTAGAAACCTTACCTACAACTTCTCTACAAGATAATATTGCCTTAGAAATTGCTGCATCTGGTCGTCAATTAGATGTAGAACGTTTAATAGAACGCGTCGGTCGCCCTGATTATAAATTGATAGTCATTCATGGGCAATCGGGCGTGGGTAAAAGTTCCCTGATTAATGCAGGTTTAGTTCCCGCTTTAAAGAAAAAAGCCATTGGTGTGCAAGATAATTTAGTCGTCGTTATGCGTGTTTACACCAACTGGCTGCAAGATTTGACGCGCATTTTGATAAAGGATGGGGGACAAGGAGAAGTAGAACCTCAACATTCCAGTTCAGAACCTACTGTTCCCCTTTCTTCTTCCTTCCTCTCCTCATTACTCATCGCCAAGTTGCGTGAAAACGAACAACACAACCTCCGCACAGTGTTAGTTTTTGACCAATTTGAGGAATTTTTCTTCGTTTACCCCGAACTTGGACAACGAAAACAGTTCTTTGAGTTTCTGGGAGAATGTCTGCACGTTCTTTCAGTGAAAGTTATTTTATCGTTGCGGGTAGATTACATCCATTATTTGCTGGAATGTAATGATTTGCCGGAATTTCAGATTATTGGTAATGACATTCTCAGTAACAACGTGCTTTATAAGTTGGGAAACTTCTCCCCCGACGATACAAAGTCAATTATCCAGCGTCTCACTGCAAATACTAGCTTTAACTTAGAACCTAATTTAATAGATGCACTGGTAGAAGACTTAGCAGGAGAATTGGGTGAAGTGCGCCCCATTGAGTTGCAAATTGTAGGAGCGCAATTACAAACCGAGAATATCACCACCCTAGAAAAATATCGGCGTTTCGGCACAAAACAAGACTTAGTACAGCATTATTTAAATGAGGTTATCCATGACTGCGGTGAAGAAAATCAGCAATTAGCGGAGTTTTTGCTGTATTCGCTGACTGATGAAAGAGGAACTCGTCCCCTAAAGACACGGGGGGAATTAGAACGGGATTTTCAGCAATATTTCTCTGCTTACGATGTGGAATCTGGGCGGATTTCCCCAACCCCAAGGCAAAAACAAGGCAAAATTACGCCAAAACCTTCACAAAAGGCTGTGAGAAAGGAGCAAATCTTAAATCTCCAGCAATTCGATTTAGTTTTAGATATTTTCGTCAAATCTGGCTTAGTTGTGTTGCTCCCAGAAAAACCCACTGACCGTTATCAACTGGTGCATGACTATTTAGCAGCCTTTATCCGCCAGCAACAACAACAGAAATTAAAACAGGTAATGGCGGAACTAGACAAAGAAAGAGCGCAAAGAAAACTAAGTGAAGCCAAACTTTATCGCTTTCTGCAACGTGCTTTGTTTAGTTCAGTGGCTGTGGGTATAGGTATTGTTGTTTTAACCGCTTTAGCAGTGCAGTTAGCAAATGAAGCCAAAAAACAGACACAAAACGCCGAAATTAGTGCTGGAATTAACGAAATTAACGCCTTGAATAATTCTTCAGAAGCTTTTTTTGTCTCTAAACAATACCCTGATGCTTTGATAGAAGCACTAAAAGCAGCTAACAAACTCAAGGGTACACCGTGGGAGAGAGAAAAAAGTTCTGCCACAATACAAACTGCGGCAACTTTACAGCGAGCTATCTACTTACAGCCCAATGAATATAAAGAAAATCGTGCCACAGAGGTGAATACTTTGGCAGGTCATGAAAATTGGGTGAGTAGTGTCGCCTTTGCCCCACAAAAACGACAGTTAGCCTCTGGTAGCGGTGATAAGACAGTTAAAATTTGGGATATTAACAATGGTCAACTCCTAAAAACCCTCTCCGGTCATAGCGATTCTGTCATCAGCATCGCCTACAGTCCCAATGGGCAACAATTAGCTTCTGGTAGTGGTGATAAGACAATTAAAATTTGGGATATCAACAGTGGTAAAACGCTGAAAACCCTCTCCGGTCATAGTGATTCCGTCATCAGCATCGCCTATAATCCCAACAAACAACAATTAGCTTCTGCCAGTGATGATAAGACAGTTAAAATTTGGGATATTAACAGTGGTAAAAGCCTAAAAACTCTCTCTGGCCATAGTCATGCAGTGAGAAGTGTTACCTACAGTCCCGATGGAAAACAGTTGGCTTCCGCCAGTCGAGACAAGACCATCAAAATTTGGGACATCAACAGTGGTCAACTCCTGAAAACTCTTTCTGGTCATAGTGATGGGGTAATTAGTATTGCTTACAGCCCCGACGGAAAACATTTAGCCTCCGCCAGTAGCGACAAGACCATCAAAATTTGGGACATCAGCAATGGTCAACTCCTGAAAACTCTCTCTAGTCATGACCAGCCTGTTTATAGCATCGCCTACAGTCCCAATGGACAACAGTTAGTTTCTGTCAGTGGTGATAAGACCATCAAAATTTGGGATGTCAGCAGTAGTCAACTTCTAAAAACCCTTTCCGGTCACAGCAATTCAGTCTATAGTATTGCCTACAGTCCTGATGGCAAACAATTAGCATCCGCCAGTGGTGACAAGACCATCAAAATTTGGGATGTCAGCATCAGTAAACCCTTAAAAATACTCTCCGGTCATAGTGATTCTGTTATCAGCATCGCCTACAGTCCCAGTGAAAAACAATTAGCCTCCGGTAGTAGTGACAACATCATCAAAATTTGGGATATCAGCACTGGTCAGACCCTCAAAACTCTTTCTGGTCATAGTGATTGGGTCAGAAGCATCACCTACAGCCCCGATGGACAACAATTAGCTTCCGCAAGTGGCGACAAAACCATCAAAATTTGGGATGTCAGCACTGGTCAACCCTTAAAAACTCTCCTTGGTCATCAAGATAGGGTGATTAGTGTCGCCTACAGCCCCGATGGACAACAATTAGCTTCCGCTAGTGGTGACACAACAATCAAAATTTGGGATGTCAACAGTGGTAAACCCCTGAAAACTCTCTCTGGTCATAGCAGTTGGGTAAGGAGTGTCACCTATAGCCCTGATGGAAAACAGTTAGCTTCCGCCAGCGACGACAAAACCATCAAAATTTGGGATATCAGCAGTGGTAAACTCCTAAAAACTCTCTCTGGTCATCAGGATTCAGTCAAAAGCGTTGCCTATAGCCCCGATGGCAAACAGTTAGCTACCGCCAGTGATAACATCAAAATTTGGGATGTCAGCAGTGGTAAGCCCTTAAAAACTCTGACCGGTCATAGCAATTGGGTAAGAAGCGTCGCCTACAGCCCCGATGGACAACAATTAGCTTCCGCCAGTCGTGACAACACAATTAAAATCTGGGATGTCAGCAGTGGTCAAGTCCTAAAAACTCTGACTGGTCATAGCGATTGGGTGAGAAGCATCATCTACAGCCCCGATGG
This sequence comes from Anabaena sp. CCY 9910, assembly GCF_963920875.1. Classification (NCBI taxonomy): domain Bacteria; kingdom Bacillati; phylum Cyanobacteriota; class Cyanophyceae; order Nostocales; family Nostocaceae; genus Anabaena; species Anabaena sp. CCY 9910. The sequence continues at coordinate 42,805 of NZ_CAWUDJ010000019.1, forward strand.
TAAACAGTTAGCTACCGCCAGTGGTGACAAAACCATCATTTTCTGGGATTTGGACTTCGATAATTTATTACACACTGGTTGTAACTTACTGAATAATTACCTGATAGCCCATCGACAGGTTTTAGAAGAACTGCCATCATGCCAAACTCCTGGGCGATAGAGTCTGCCAAGATAATACCAATTGGAAAAAAGAATGGGACAAATGAATCAATTCAAAATTCAAAATAAGCCATTTGTAGAGACGCGATTCATCGCGTCTTCATCTAAGGATGTATTGCAATCATTAATTGAATTGGTATAAGTAGTGGGTTCTGATGGTGAGAAATTTTTGAAGTGGGTGATTAAAGTGTCAAGCCTAAAAACGATCGCATACTCCCGCGTGATTCACTTAAGTCATATAATTGACCCAGATATTCCCCAATGGCCTGGCGACCCTCCAGTTGAATTTACCACTGTTGCCCAACTCCCAGATGATGGCTATTATCTACGGCGCTTCGCCATCGGGGAACACAGCGCCACTCATATCAACGCTCCTAATAGTTTTTATCAAGCAGGTATAGGAATTGACCAATACCCGGCTCAGTCGTTGATTGTGCCGGCGGTAGTCATAGATATACAGGCAACAGCAGCAGTCAACGCCGATTATAAACTCACAATTGATGATATCTTCGCCTGGGAAGCAGAATACGGTGAAATTCCTATTGGTAATGTAGTGTTATTACATACTGGTTGGCAAAATAAGTGGACTGATAAACACGCTTTTCTCAACCAAGATGCCGCAGGAATCATGCACTTTCCGGGTTTTGGTAGCGATGCAACCCAATTTCTCTTGAATGAGCGACAGATTGCAGGTGTAGGGATTGATACTCATGGCGTAGACCCTGGACAAGATAGCAGTTTTGCTACCAACCGCTTAGTATTGGCGCGACAAGGTATTGTATTAGAAAATTTGACAAATTTGCATCAACTACCAGCAAAAGGTAGTAATCTGGCGATCGCAATCCTTAGATTACGCGGTGGCTCAGGTTCGCCAGTGGGAGTTTTGGCATTAGTACCTTAAATTAGTGGTGAGTGCTGAATCATAAATTCTCTAACTTTAAATTTTGAATTTTAAATTTATATGAAAACTCCCCTAAACTGCCAAAATTACATCAATGGTCAATGGTTAAACGCCGCCACAGAAACCACCCTCAACAGTCACAACCCTGCGGATAAGAGTGAAATCGTTGCTACTTTCCCCCGTTCCCAGGCTGACGATGTAGATAGAGCCGTAGCCGCCGCCCGTCAAGCCTATGGCAATTGGCGCAAAGTCCCAGCACCAGCCAGAGCCGAATATATTTTCCGCGTCGGTGAATTATTACTCCAACATAAAGAAGAACTAGCCCAGTTAATTAGTCGGGAAATGGGTAAACCCATAACTGAAGCTAGGGGCGATGTGCAGGAAGGTGTTGACTGTGCATTTTATAGCGCTGGTGAAGGACGGCGATTGTTTGGGCAAACCACACCATCCGAAATGCCCAACAAGTTCGCCATGACCGTGCGAATGCCCATCGGAGTCTGTGCTTTAATTACTCCCTGGAACTTCCCCGTAGCCATCCCTTGCTGGAAAGCAATGCCAGCTTTGGTTTGTGGTAATACGGTAATTCTCAAACCTGCGGAAGACACCCCCGCCTGTGCCACAAAATTAATTGAGATTTTCGCCGCCGCCGGTTTACCACCAGGTGTAATTAACTTGGTGCATGGAGTCGGAGAAGAAGCGGGGAAAGCTTTAGTCGAACATCCAAATATTGATTTAGTTTCATTTACTGGTTCTTCCGCCACTGGTGCGTATGTTGGCGAGACTTGCGGACGTACCCACAAGCGCGTCTGTTTGGAAATGGGCGGTAAAAATGCTCAAGTGGTGATGGAAGATGCAGATTTAGAACTTGCCCTTGATGGCGCATTGTGGGGAGCCTTCGGCACAACAGGGCAACGATGTACAGCTACCAGCCGCTTAATTTTACATCGTGACATCAAAGAAAAATTTACAACTATGCTGCGTGAACGTGCCAGCCAATTACGCTTGGGTGCTGGTACTGAGCCTGAGACAGATATCGGCCCGATAATTAATAACCGACAGTTGCAACGGGTACATGAGTATATGAATATAGCCCGTGAGGAAGGAGCCAAAATTTTAATCGGAGGAGAAATTGCCACCGAGGGAAAATTACAACAGGGTTACTTCTTTCAACCCACTATTTTAGATAACGTTACCCCACAGATGCGCGTTGCCCGTGAAGAGATATTCGGGCCAGTAGTAGCATTGATTGAGGTTAGCACCTTTGAGGAGGCGATCGCTATCCTTAACGATACCAAATATGGTCTTTCCTCCTCAGTCTACACCCGTGACATCAATCGCGCCTTTGTTGCCATGCGCGACATCGAAGCCGGTATTACCTACATCAACGGCCCCACCATTGGCGCAGAAGTACACCTGCCTTTTGGTGGTGTCAAACAAACCGGTAACGGACACCGGGAAGCTGGCACCACCGCTTTAGATGTGTTCACAGAATGGAAAAGCGTTTACGTAGACTTTTCCGGCAGTTTACAACGCGCGCAAATTGATAACAGGAGTTAGGAGACTAGAGGAAGAATTAATGACTATGGACTATGGACTGTTGACTGTTGACTAATTAAACTAAGAACGCCTGATAAAGCGCCCAATAGCAGATGCACAGCGTAACTCAATTTTTTTCGTCAAATATGACCGTCTTGGATAAAGTTGAATTGGTGATTGAGTATGTTGCCAATAAGCTTTATCAGTCAAGCTAGGAGGAACACCATCCAAAGCTTTTAAAAGCAGTTTTTTGCGCCACGGCTTGATTGCTGCCCCTGATGCGTGGGACATCAGATAAGTACTAGCATTGCCGAAATCCATACCCAATCGGCTGACAGTACTCAGGGGTTCATGAGACAATGTTACTGCTAAATTCAAAACACATTGATCAGTTAAAAAATAAGGATATTGCTCCGAATAAAGATGAAAATTATGGAGGTCAAAATATCCCGCAGATTCAAAAGTTTCTAGTAAATTTTTCCACAATACTAGTATATCTTTTTGATTCTGTTTTACTCCGATGAAACCTGCATTGTAATATCTATCTAGTTCCCGAAGAGAATGATAACCGTGGCGCTCTGCTAGTTCCCTCCAAGCAATGCGATTAGGATCATTAGCAGGCATATAATCATAGGCATCTTCGCATAAAGCAATGCCTCGACCAACCCACTCTTCATAAAAAGCCCAACGTCTTTTATTGACAATATCAGGGTCAAAATAAAATATTGCTTCTGTTTCTGGGCAATAATTTTCCCAGAGTTGGAGCATGAAATCTGGTTTATAGTTTGTAAAACACTTGTAAGTGTCTAACTTAATAAACCGAATTACACAATCCTGGGCAACAGTAAATTCCTGATAGTCTTCAGCATTTTTAACAGATTCAGTCCAAGGTGGTAAATTACCCCGATATCCTGCCCAAATTACACCACGAAAACCGTGGTTATAGAGAGAATTTACCAGGTTTCCCACACCGTAGTGGTAATCACCTTCAAATAAAGTACAAATAGCTGTGAGCATGATGGGTTTAAAGGTATATGAACTTTATGATGAAGGAAAATATTCTCAGTATGTGAGCTTGATGTGCTACTCATACACTTTCCTAGTCAGATTTTATATATAAGAGATAATGCTTTTAAAATACTCGGTAGACTGCAATAACAAAAGTTTTAATCTGGTTGATATCCGTTAAAGATAACTTAACCATTATTCTTTAAGTTGCCATTTTGGCAGATTTATAAATAACAATTTTTCCGTATTTACTATTTACAATGTAGCTAATTTATTTAGTAAGAATATACACCCAGCTAATGGATCATTTAAACATATGTGCAACTTAAACAAAACGGTACTAACTAATAAGTATATTGTCTCTAAATTGTTTTTGATGTGGTTTAATACTCTATCCCATTGCAGATAAAATTTTATAATTTATTTCACCAGTTACCCATTACCACAGATAATAAATTAATCCTCTTGGGAAGGATTAGTAAATTCAGGAGTAGGCATGACTGGGATAACTACAGGTTTTGGTGTTGCAGCTTGGAGTTGACGCTGGGCTTCGTCACGAGCGTTAATTGCTTGGCTATAATCTGGTTTATGTTTAATGGCTTGTTCATAAGAGGCGATCGCATCCTGATATTGTTTTAAACTAAATAAGGCATTACCCCGACTGTACCAACTTTCAATATGCTTTGGTTGGTAACGCACTGCCCTGTTATAGGATGCGATCGCCTCTTGATATTGCTGTAAAATATACTGAGAATTACCTAAACTATACCAAACCTGATAATTACTAGGCTTAATTGTTGCCGCTTTCTTATAAGATTCTATTGCCTCTGCATAGCGTTGGTTCTGATGTTGCGACCAACCTTTTCCATACCATGCTTGATAACTATTAGGATTAAATTTTATAACTTGATTAAAAGACTCAATTGCTTCTGGATAGCGTCGTAAAATAATCAAGACATTACCTCTTGATAACCAAGCTATAGCATAATCTGTTTTATATTGTACCGCCTTATCATAAGCCTTAAAAGCATCTTCGTAGCGGTTTAGATTAACTAAAGAATTTCCTAAATTATACCAAGCTCTCTCATAATCTGATTTAATTTCAATGGCTTTATTATAGGCATTTATGGCTTCACTATATTCTTTCATGCTTTGCAAAGCTAATCCCTTATTATAAAAACTCTCATAAGCATCTGATTTAAATTCAATAGCTTTATCATAAGATTTAATCGCTCGGTTATACTGTTTTAAACTACTAAAAGCTTCCCCTCTAGCATTCCAGACTTCTGGATAATTTTCATTGAGTTGTAAAGCCTTATCAAAAGAGGCGATCGCTTCTGCATAACGTTGTAAACTTTGCAAACTAAAACCCCTACCACTCCAAGCTTCTACATAATCTGGTTGGATTTGAATGGCTTTATCATAAGCTGTCAATGCGTCTTGATATTGCTTGAGTCGAAATAAAGTTTTTCCTTTGCCATACCAAGCAGGAGCATAATTTGGTCTGATATCAACCGCTTTTTTATAAGCAGATAAGGCATCTTTGTATCGTTGCAATTCAAAAAAAGTATTACCTTGTTTAGCTAAATCTGTAGCATTATTACTATTAATACTATTGACAACAAATACCGAAGCTGTACCAGTCGCACTAATTAATAAAATTGCTAATAATAATTTGATGAATACACTTTTTTTAGCGTGATGAAATCTAAGTTTGGTAGGTGGTAAAGTGGGAGTGATGGCGATCGTATCAGAAGCAGGTTTTTTTAATTCTGTGAGTGCTTGTAATGCAGTCGTCGCCGCAGCATAGCGTTGGCGGAAATCATAACACACCATTTTGTCTATAAATCTGGCAAAATCTGATGAGACTTGAGCATGATTTTGCCAGATAATTTCATGAGTATCAGTATCATGTTCTAGTTGATGGGGTAATAATCCCGTCAGTGCTTGAATTGCAACTATCCCCACAGCATAGATATCACTACTAAATTTGGGATTACCTTGGGCTTGTTCTCCAGGTATATAACCTGGTGTACCAATAATCACAGTAGATTTATTTTCACCAGTAGGGGTCACTATTTGGGTGGTGATTTGCTTCACTGCCCCAAAGTCGATGAGAATTAACTTACCATCCTGTCGCCTGAGTAAGTTTCGCGGATTAATATCACGGTGAATCACATTTTGCTGATGGACAAATTCTAAGATGGTCAAAATCTCTTGTAATAGTATTGTCACCTCATCTTGAGTTAAGACTTTTCCTGGCGTTAACTCTTGACTCAGGTCGTGACCAGGGATAAATTCCTGTACCAGATAGAACTCTGCGTTTTCTTCAAAATAAGCCAAAAGTTGAGGAATGCGATCGCAACTTCCCAATTTATATAAAACTTGCGCCTCTGTATCAAATAATCGCCTGGCTATCTCCAAGGTAGCCGGATCATTTGCTTGGGGTTGGAGTTTCTTGACTACACACTTAGGTATTCCTGGTAAATGAGTATCACAAGCTACAAAAGTTTCACCAAATCCCCCTCCTCCCAAGTGGCTAATAATTTGGTATCTTCCAACAAGTGTGTTTCCCAGCATCCAGTTTACCTACTTGAGTGCATTGTGTCTGATTCCAATCTTGCCACAGATTCTTTAAGGTGCGGGGAGAAGAAACAGGAAGTATGGGGGAAGAACTAATAACAACTGACAACTGACCACTAACAACTGACAACTGACCACTAACAAATTTAATGATTCCTATTAGTGATAACTTACATTTTCGCAAACGACCGATTATTAATTATTGGTTAATTGGTATTAATATTGTTATCTTCCTTTGGGAAATCAAACTAGAACTGAGTGGTGAATTAGGTGCTTTCATTAACACTTGGGGTTTAGTCCCATCCCAGATTAGTACAGCACTTAATCATGCACTGATAAATCCTGCGGCTTTGGTAGTGGTGTTTGGGCGTTTATTTTCTCTGTTGTTTGCTATATTTCTCCACGGCAGTTTTAGCCAAATATTGGGGAATATGTTATTTTTATGGGTCTTTGGTAAAGCAGTAGAAAATATTTTAGGACATCAGCGCTATTTAGGATTTTATCTGGTTGCTGGCATTGTCACCGGGTTAGCACAGATTATCGTTGAACCAAATTTGACTGTACCACTTATTGGTGCAAATGGAGCGATCGCCTCGGTTTTGGGGGCTTATATAATCAAGTTTCATCAGGTTAAAATAGACACTGTTTTACCGTTAATTCTTATTTATATTCCCATTGAATTACCAGCTTCTTTCTATTCATTATGGTGGTATGTTCAACAGTTATTCTATGGCATTGGTAGTTTAAACATCCCCCCGACGGGAGTCAATCAACCAAGCCTAGCCTACTGGATGCAGCTTGTAGCCATGACTATTGGCGCAGTCTATATCCGCAAAAAATTCTGAAACACCTTTTTTCATTCACTTCGCCTTTCATTTTCACCTATTGCTCGTATAAAAACATACATTAGTTGCCAACACCACTTTAACAGAGGGTAATCGATAAGAATCCAATTACTCATTACCCATTACCTATTACCAAAACCTCTATCCCTTTGTAGCCAAGCATTTCAATAGAATTTACCCCCCACTAAAATCAGCATTTTTGTTTAAGGAACTTATAATTACTTGCCGTTTTGCTACTTCGATATTATAGGATGGACGGAGTGTTGTAAGGGGCTTGGGGCTATTATGGCTCGCTATACGTGTTCATTTGTGATTTCTATCCGTTTTGACTATCTCCAGCCATTACTTCTAGACTTGTTACAGGACTGTGATTTAGAAATTCAATACCACACACCTGATTACATTTTGGCGCGTGAGATTCCTGGTACTGTTCCTTTTCCTAAATTAGTGAAAGTGGAAGTACTAATTGATAAATCAACGGCTACTGAGTCAGAAAGCCGGATGAGTATCGTGATTAAAAATGAAGAATTACCCATCTACTTGGATAATCACTGTCGGCAAGTATTTGAACTTGTTAAAGAGTCTATTGAACGTAGCCGCCATTGGCATCTTCTCGAAAGTCTGGCTGGCTAACATCGCTTTTCAAAATTTAAAATTGATATCTGTGGAGTTGGTAATTAGTAATGCTAAAAACCAGTTTGAGCATTGCCAAAATTTAAGTATCTGTAGTATCTGTAGGGTGGGCAGCGCCCACCGTATAACAATTTGGGTGGATAATGCTCATCAAGTCAGAAATTCATAGTTCTTCTACATCCTCAGTCATACCAGGATTAATAAGCGTGATGTCATATTCACTAGCGTCTGTTTGTCCTGAACGCTGGGTATTCTTTAACAAGTAGTAAATGGCACGTACTTTCGGGCCAAAAACTATCTCATCCTCATTTTTTAAATCATGGGCTGGGATTTTGCGACCATTAATCATCAGACCGTTGGCGCTTGCTTTACCTTTACCATCACCATCAACAATCCGGTAATAATAACTATTATTATTTTTTGGCAGTCGCACTAATGTAGCATGGCGACGAGATACAAACTGCGACACTAAACGAATGTTAGACTCTTTGTCTCTGCCAATGGAGTATAAAGGTTGATCTAAAGAAAATTCTTTACGACCTTGGTCGTCTTCGAGAATTAATAGATGACTTTCAAGAGTTTCTACTGTCATTGATACATCTTTGCCACAGTCAGTTGAAGTTGGAAGTATCCAAGTTGCTTTGATTTATCGTAGCTGATTTTTTCCACACCAGCGTTAGCATAGCTTACCGTGGGTATCGCCTGCATTGGAGCAAGCTAATTATACTCTGCACGATGACAATGATTAGCGATCGCCTCCACTGGGCAGAACGCCAGCGTACTTAGATTTATACTTTGAGTATCAAAGCGATCGGTCATAGTGTTTGTTTTAAGTTTATAGACAAGCGATCGCCACTCTCAAAGCAAACCCGTTATACTCCACATATCACTTGTATATTTACTTGATTATGCTCCCCCTACACCCAATACGGTTCGGATAAGGAACTTACTCGTCAAGGTAAGCAAGGGTGCAGGGGTGCAGGGGTGCAAGGGAGAATTGACAGTAACCTCTCCCCTGCCCCTCTGCTCCTCCGCTCCCCTGCTGCTTCAACGAAGAGATATCTTAACCGAACGGTATTGCCCCTACACCTTCAAAACACCATCATTTGACCTCAGAACAAGAACATTCTCGTTTAGAACAAGAACATTCTCACTGGAAACAGGAAAGTTCTCGTTTGAAACAGGAACATTCTTGTTTAGAACAAGAATGTTCTCACTGGAAACAAGAATACTTTAGTTGGAAACAGGAACATTCTCGTTTGCAACACGAAAGTTCGGGTTCTGAACATGAAACTTTGAGTTCAAAGCACGAAACTTGGAGATAAAAGCTAGAGTGATGCGGTTGGGAAGGTAAATTTTCGTGTTCTCGTTAGAGAGAATCGCGCAAATTTGCTAAATTCTCACGCACTTTCACAGTATTAGGATGATTCCCTCCTAAACTTCGCTCTAAAATATTCAAAGCTTGGAGAAACAGGGGTTCGGCTTGGTCGCACTTTCCTTGGGAATAGTAGAGTTTAGCCAAGTTGTTGAGGCTGATGGCGACATCGGGATGATTGTCTCCCAGCAGGCGTTTATAGAGTTCTAAAGCTTGGAGATAGAGGGGTTCGGCTTCGTCGTACTTTCCTTGGGATTTGTAGAAATTTGCCAAGTTGTTGAGGTTGGTGGCTACATGGGGATGATTGTCTCCCAGCAGGCGTTTATCGAGTTCTAAAGCTTGGAGAAACAGGGGTTCGGCTTGGTTGTACTTTCCTTGAGAATAGTAGAGATATGCCAAGTTGTGGAGGCTGGTGGCGATTGAGGGATGATTGTATCCCAACAAGCGTTGTTTGAGTTCTAAAGCTTCGAGATGCAGGGGTTCGGCTTGGTCGTACTTTCCTTGGGATTCGTAGAGTAATGCCAAGTTGTTGAAGGTGATGGCGACATCGGGATAATTATCTCCCAGCAGGCGTTTATAGAACTCTAAAGCTTCGAGATACCGGGGTTCAGCTTGATCGTCTCCCAGCAGGCGTTTATAGAGTTCTAATCCCAGCAGGCGTTTATAGAGTTCTAAAGCTTGGAGAAAAAGGGGTTCGGCTTGATCGTACTTTCCTTGGGAATAGTAGAGATATGCCAAGTCGTTGAGGCTGGTGGCGACTGAGGGATGATTGTATCCCAACAAGCGTTGTTTGAGTTCTAAAGCTTGGAGAAAAAGGGGTTCGGCTTCGTCGTACTTTCCTTGGGATTCGTAGAGATTTGCCAAGTTGTTGAGGCTGGCGGCGACATCGGGATGATTTTCTCCCAAGCGGTGTTGTGCTGTTGATAAACACTGTGTTCTCCAAGGTTCGGCTTGGGTATATAACCCTTGTCCTTCATAAAATCTACCCAAGCCGACGAAAGGCGAAATTATATCTTCATCACTGACGTATTGAATGAGATTGTTTGCTACTTCAGCTATGTGTGGTATGGCAAGGGAAACAGCGTTAATTTCCTCAAGGGTAGGAGTCTCAGGAATTTGTTTAGCAACTGCTACCATTACCTGAGCAAACCATCCCTTAAATTCCTCTGCTTGCTCTAAACCTTTAAACTCTGATTGGAAAAATTCCCGCAGTAGGGGATGTAGTTGATAGATTCCCTCTCCTTTGCGCTGGAGTAGATGCAGATTCAATAATTTATCGTCTCTAATTTCCTCTAACTCATCCTCATCTTTCTCTGTTAAGCACTGTTCTACTAAGTCCCAGGGTATGGGTGCGGCGGCAAATAAACTGAGTACACAGCCTAATAACTTATCATCCTCTGCTAATTCCTGCCAACTCAACTCAAAGGCGGCTTGCACTCCCAATTGTGCTGTCATATCGGCTTCTGGGTTCACAAGTGCAAGTTGTTCTAGTGGCTTTTCCTTTTCCTTTAATCGCCCCATCATTTTCGATATAGACAAATCCTGCTTCCGCGCCAGATATCGCCCCACCAACTCTAAACCCAAAGGCAAATACCCCAGCCATTCGCACAACTGTTTTGCTACATCTAATTCTCTCTCAATTCGCCCTGGTGTTTCTGCCAGCAAAGACCGTAACAATTCCAAGGCTGCATCTGGTTGTAATACATCTAAAGATAATTGCTTGATGGCTGCACCCAACTTTTTGCGCGTAGTCATCAACACTTTAAATCTGGAAGATGCGCCCTGTAGGTAAGGTCTGATTTGCTGGTAATCTGTAACATCATCCACCACCAGCAGCACATTACCCTCACGCCAATTCCGCCAGCAGTATTGTACTTGTGCAGGTAAATCAAAATCTTCTGGTGGCTTTAAATCAAGCTGAGTTCTGGCAAACTGCACCACTTGAACGCCAAAGTTCTCAACTTTCGCCTGTAACCAGCACAGTCCACCTTTGTAGTTTTCGCGCTGAGTCATAGCATATTGCAAGGCGAGTTCTGTTTTACCCAGTCCACCCATTCCCAAAATAGCTGCAATGGCTACTTGGTTATTTTCTTGCAATAGTTTGTCGAGTTTTTGCAGTTCTTCATCGCGTCCCACAAATTTCACCACACCACTCAGGGGTAAATTTTGCGGTATTTCAGGATTTGACTTTACCCGTTCCTGTCCGGGCGACTGTAGTCAGAGGTGTATACCACCATAGTTAGTACCTACCTGCACTAATTTTAATTTTTCAATAGATTCAGCTAACTTTGCATTATTGATCACACCTGCTGGTTGGGATCTCAGGTCATTTGCTAAAGCCTCAACTTTTGGCGCTACTTGGGGATCAGCATTTACGGCTGCTTCTACTTCGCGCACTGATTGAGCAATATCGTTATCTGTATCGGCTGCGGCTTTCAATTCCAACACAGCTTGACCATAATCTAACGCCTGCTGTGTGTTTTCCTGTGACGTATTCGCCAACGACGAGGGCAGCTTATTTTTCTGGCGTAGCTTGGCGATTAACTCGTTACTTTTTTCTAATGCAGCTTCCCCCAGTTTTTCGCCTGTTTTTTCTAAAGCCTTAGTTAAAACTATAGTAGCGATCGCAGTTCCTACGGCTGTTAAGGTTACTGGTTCCATAAGTTAAGAATAATAATACGAGATTATACTTATGTTTCACAGTTTAGCGCATTAAGAAACGTCGAGTTTGGAACCTAACCCCAACCCCTTCCCTACAAGGGAAGGGGCTAAAAACCTATAACTGAGTATCAAAGAATTAGGGTTTTAAGCCTCTCTCCGCGTCGGGGAGAGGTTTGGAGAGGGGTTATTCCGAATTTATCGATCACGTTAAATAATTACACTTTTAAGCCTCTCCCCGCGTCGGGGAGAGGTTGGAGAGGGGTGCTTAATTTCACTACCGATGGGCTAACCGACGCAATAACAGAGAGTTAGTCACCACACTCACTGAACTAAAAGCCATCAGTGCAGCTGCACCGGAAGGACTGAGGACAAAACCCCAGTTGGGCAGCAGAACACCTGCGGCTAGAGGGATACCGATGGTGTTGTAGGCGAAAGCCCAAAATAGATTTTGGCGGATTTTGTTGAAGGTGGCGCGGCTGAGGTGAATTGATTCCACAACATCGCTAATGCGATCGCGCATTAAGACAATCTGTGCAGTTTCCATTGCTACATCTGTGCCTGAGTGTAAGGCAATGCCTACGTCTGCTTGAGATAAGGCCGGGGCATCGTTGATACCATCGCCAACCATTGCCACTTTAGCGCCAGATTTTGTTTGTAGTTCCTGAATAAAGGCAGCTTTTTTGGCGGGAGGAATACCAGCCATGACATCAGCGCTATCTATGCCTAATTGTTGAGCTATGGCGTGGGCAGCTTCTGGGCGATCGCCACTTAGCAGCATTACCCGTAACCCCATCTGGCGTAATTTGTCTACAGTAGTTTGGGCATCCGGTCTGGTAGTATCTTGTACACCAATCAATCCGGCTAAAGTCTCCCCAACTGCCACAGCAACCACGGTTTTACCCTCTGTGGCTAGCTTTTGCGCTTCCTGCCGTGCGGTTTCACTCAAATTAACTCCATGCCAACTCAACCAATCCCCGTTACCTAACAGCACAGTTTGACTGTCAACGACAGCAGAAACACCCATTCCTGGTTCAGTGTGAAAGTCTGTAGCTTCTGGAATCGATAACTGTTGTTGTTGGGCTGCTTGCTGAATCGCTCTAGCTAAGGGGTGATGTGTGCCGCTTTCGACTGCGGCTGCTAGTTGTATGAGGGAATGAGAGGGGTGTAGGGGTGTGGGGGTGTGGGGGTGTGGGGGTGTGGGGCTTTTTTCCTGTTTGGCTGTGAAGCCTATTTCATCGGGAGTGTCTTCTGCAAATACAAGACAATCGGTGACAACGGGATTACCTGTGGTGAGAGTGCCGGTTTTATCAAAAACTACGGTGTCTAGTTGATGGGCTTTTTCTAAAACATCGCCGCCTTTGATTAATAAACCCCGTTCTGCACCTATACCTGTGCCTACCAGAATCGCTGTAGGTGTTGCTAGTCCCAAAGCACAGGGACAGGCGACGACCATGACGGCGATCGCTAGTTTTAAACTAATGAGGAGGGGGGAATTGTTGGTAATATGGGCGGCGTGGCTCATCATCATTTCCATACCACCACCAGATACAGTGATATCTGGCCAAATGTGCGTGCCGAAGCAGTACCAAAAGATGAAGGTCAATACGGATGCTGTTAATATGCCGTAGGTAAAGTAACCTGCTACTGTATCAGCTAATTTTTGGATGGGGGCTTTGCGAGTTTGGGCTGCTTCTACCAAGGCGACGATGTGGGCGAGGGTGGTATCATTGCCTGTACGGGTGGCTTGGATAGCGATCGCCCCTGATTGGTTAATCGTTCCGGCTGTGACTATATCCCCTGGTTGCTTGATGACCGGCACAGCTTCCCCAGTCAACATCGACTCATCTAAGGTTGTCTGTCCAAAACGTACCTCCCCATCCACGGGGATTTTATCACCCGGCAGTACTTGCAACCATTCACCCACCTTCACCTGTTCAGCCGGGATTTCTACAGTATTTGCTCCCAGTCCAATCTTGTCTGGGTCTGGGTTAGCAATCAACCTTGCTACCTGTGGTTGCAGTGCTAGCAGTTGCCTAAATGCTGCCGCCGCCTTACCTCTGGCTTGTTGTTCTAGGGTTCTGCCCAACAAGATAAAGCCCAGCATCATCACCGGTTCATCAAAGAAGCACTCCCAACCCATTTGCGGAAACAACAACGCTACAACGCTGGCTGTGTAGGCTGTCAGGGTTCCCAATCCCACCAAGGTATTCATATTAGGTGCATTCCGCCGCCAACCAAGCCACCCATCAACCAAAATTGGGCGACCAGGAATTAGTAAGGCGACTGTTGCTAGTCCAAAGTGAAACCAAATGTTATTTAATATGGGCAGAATTGAACTGCCAATGTTGCCCAAATGCCCAATCCCCGAAAAGACCAGCAGCACAGCAGCAATCAATAACTGCCGGAATGCTGCCTGCATTTGTTGGCGTTGTCTTGCGGCTGAGTCTTCTATTGTTGATTTACTTGCCTGACTGCTGGCTGTTCGTGGTTGAGTAGGAAATCCGGCGGCTGTCAATCGCTGTGCCAGCATTTCTGGATCGACTGTACCAACTTCCGACTCTACCACCGCTACTTCTGTAGCCAAATTCACACAGGCATTCTTCACACCTGAATATTGGGTGAGCTGTCGCTCTACTGCCTTTACACACCCAGCACACTTCATCCCCCCGACATCCAGAATAATTTTCTCTAGTGTGGGGGTTAGTTCTGGGTCAAGCTGAGTTTGTGGGACAAGTTGCATGGCAAGTGTTGAGATTCGCTACGAAGATTAGACACTTGATGATAAGCATCTCTACTTCGAGCGTAGGCGAAATTTTGAACTATGACTGATCGTCATTACCATTTATTTTATTAAGATGTGGCACTCATCTCACGTTTTTGGGTCTGGAGATGGAAAAAATGGGTAACGAGTAGTATTTAGTGTTAATTACGACTCAGTTTTGTTACAGTTACGTAGGCGATCGCTGCCACTTGCACTGGTATAAAGGCAATCAGGCTTTTCCAGAAATAGTGAATTTCTAAGTTAGACATAGCGCTGAAATACCCCACACCTACCAACAAGCACATAGCCCAAATCATGTGTTTACGTTTCATGATCAGCATATTTATTGATTAGGAATTACGTACCCAGATTGTCTGCTGAGACTGGGTGTAAGGGTGTAAGGGTGTAGAGGAAACAACTAATAATTAAGTCAAGATATTATATCAATACTGTTCTTCTCCTAACCCCTACACCCCTATACCCCTATACCCCTACTCTCTTGAAAATGACTGATTTAAAACCAACTTTGTTTATTCACTAAATAAGTATTGACGAATTCCTCAGGGGTTTTGTTTAAGTAGATCATGCCTTCAATTAATCCCACCAATTGCATAATTAATAAAGTAATTCCGTAGGAAAAAGAACCACCAACTAAGGTGATCACTAACATGATGAAACCTTCGGCAGCATAGCCCAAAATAAATTTGTGAATACCAAAGCCACCAAAAATAATGCCACAGTAACCAGCTAGTAATTGTTTGTTGGTTTGAGTAGGATTAAGATTTGCCATAGGTAGGTTACTCCTAAAAAATAGTATAAAATTGCAGTTTTTATTGTATTGATTTTTCAAAAATATATTCACCCAGTAAACATATTTTTACCTAGTTATTAGTTGGATTTTTTACTATGTTGCCAGACAATAGTCATTTGCCATGAACATAGGTGACATCTTGATCACATAAGACATCGCCTGGTTTTATAGTGTTCCTAACATAGCTAGATATAATGCTAATTACATAAACTAAAACATAAGTATTACAGTATTTTGAGAAAAATTAATCTTTCGAGAGAATTAATTCACATTAGTCAGTGAAAATGCTTGTAATATATCACTTTCTACAAGTACATCAGTGTTATCTCCGGATTTTTTGGAGACTGTTACAAGTAAGAGGATAATCTCTCATAGAAATTACCTTTGTTTGGTATAGTAGGAAATCAATGATTCAGCTAAAATTAAGCAATCTATAGAAATCAGATTTGATTATTGAAATGATCTAAGTATCTGTAGGTTGGGCAATGCCCACCCTACTTAAATTTCAAAAATCAAATAGTATTCCTGTAGCTACTGATGGGGAGAGATATAACTTAGGTCTTTATTTAGTTGTCAGCTGCTGTAGGGTCAGGTGAGGATTGAATGGGTAAGTTATTGAATAACTATGTCTATTTATCCAGATGATACTCAAATTTCACCCAGAGTTTTGTAATCTATTTAACAATATTCGTCGCAATAGTTTTGTTGGGTCATGTAGGGTACGTCACTGAGATAGAATCTAACTATACTCAGACATTATTCATCCTGACGCACCCAAGCAAACCATCTTATTGCGGATAACTAATTACTACTACCTAAGAGAAACAGGCTGAGTAGTGTGCCACTATTCCAGAGACTATGGAGAAGTATAGGAGCTAGGAGGTTGCGCGATCGCGTGTATACTACCCCTAAAACGATTCCTAAGGCAGTGAGTGGCAGAATTTCCGAAAAACTAAGGTGGGCGACGGCAAACAATACGGCACTGGCGATGATTGCTCCCCAAACGGGTACGTAACGAGTCAAGGAAGGTAATAAGAACCCGCGAAACAGTACTTCTTCAAATAGAGGGGCGGCGATCGCAGCTGTCACGTAAAATATACCCAATGCTGTAAAGTCTTGGCTTTCCAGTGCCAGTTGTAATAGAGGATTGCTACCACCTTGTCCTTGCCATAGCTGTTGATTAATCAAAGACACAATCACAACTATTGGTAAAGCTGCACAATAACCACCTAGTCCCCAGAGAAACCAATTATCTCGCAGGCGGAAACGAAACCAATATTGGGGTAACGGGAAAAAACGTTTAATCGAGAAATATAAAACTGACAACGCGCCTGATGCTACTAATAGATAACTGATGAGGACGGAAACGGCTTGTAGTCTTACATTAACTATGGGGCGAGGTATGGGGAGTAGCACCAACAAGGAAGGAACAAAAATTTGCCCCATGAAGAAAAAGCCCACAACAAAAACCGAGAGAATTGTTTCTACATCCCAAGGTGTTGACCAAGCTAACTCAGCATTCTGACTCAATAAGGCTTCTTTTCCCTTGATCAAGCGTTGAGCAATTAAGAAAATTAACAGTATCGTTCCTACTAACGCTGCTAGGCTAGGAACAGTGGCGATCGCCGCTAATTTAAATACAGCTTGAGCTGCTGCCTCTTGTTGTGTTGATTGAACTTCTTTTAAAGCATCTTGTCGTTGCTGGAGTTGGTAAAGCTGAATCAAAGCTGTGGAGCGAAACCAGCCTTCTAGATTATGCTGGATTAACTGTTGAGCGTCGGGAAAAAGTCGTGGGGGATCACTCCACAGTCCACTCAACACCGCCGCAGTTTGCTCAATTTCTTTGGTGAGTTCTGGAGTGTCTGAAGGCTTTTGTAATTCGTTCCAAGTTTTGATGGCTGTTGGTATCTGTCCTTGCTTTGCTTGCAAAATTCCCAGTTTTAAGTCTAATTCAGCCGCAAATTTTTGCAGTTCCTGGAGAGACTTCTGTAATTGCTTTTCTTTGTCATTACGAGAAGTATTTGTGGTGGGAGGAACATCTGGTAAGGGTTTAGGCGGTGCAGGATTTTGGGATGAAGAGCGCAGTTGTGCAAGTTGGTTTTGAGTTTTCGTCAAATTAGTTTGCACTGATTGACGGGTTTTTTCATATTCCTTGGTAGCGTTTTCCAGGGGTTTTTCCCCCAAAATTGCTTCTTGAATTACTTGGGGACTATCATCGTTGCTATCCTCTGGTTTCCAAGCTTGTGCTTGCAGGGCAATATTGGTTTGGTATAGTTCCAAACGACTTTGAAACTGTGGTTCTTGCAAACTACCAAATAAAGACGAAGCCGCTAAAAAAGCTGCTATCGGCGTGAGTACAAAAAATAAAACCAACCGCTTGATAGTCATCTATCCCCCTTTGACAAACCAGTAGGGAGCTTACTCCCCTTAGGAATTATCTTAACCCGCTATAAGACCCCAAGTGTAGCAATAGCGGAACCTGGGGATGGATAGCGATTAAAAACGAAACACCCCTGGAACAAAATCGAGCGTAGCGAGATAAGTGCCAGGGGTAGTTGAGTTTTTAATAGTAAATATGGTAGTCTACTTGATAGTAATTCTGTCAACGCATGATAGTCTACGAAGCAAAAGCAGAAGCAACAAAAGAGCATTTTCTCAAAATAAATGAAGCTTTGAGAACTGCTCTTTTTGTGCGTAATTCTTGCTTGCGCTATTGGATAGATGGTCATGCAAAGACTGGTTATGATTTAAATAAATATACCAAAGTTCTGTCAGATAATCCTAAATTTCCTTGGGTATCAAAGCTAAACTCAACAGCAAGACAGGCAATGGCAGAACGCACCTGGGTAGCAATTACACGATTTTTTGATAACTGTAAGAATAAGTTTCCTCTTAAGAAGGGATTTCCTCGTTTTCGCAAACTCCAAACCAGAGCATCTGTTGAATACAAGCAAAGTGGTTGGTCACTTTCAGAGTGTCGCAACTACATCACATTTACAGATAAGTTCGGTATTGGAACGATGAAATTAAGGGGAACTCGTGATTTGAATTACTATCAGGTGAAACAGATCAAACGAGTTAGAATAGTGCGTCGTTCAGATGGAATATACATCCAATTCTGTATCGACCATGAACGCAAAGAGCAACTGCAACCAACAGGTAAATCTCTTGCTCTAGACTTGGGACTTAACCATTTCTATACCGATAGTGATGGTAACAAAGTTGAGAATCCCCGTTTCTTACGCAAATCCGAGAAGGTACTAAAAAAGGCACAACGCAGATTATCTCGTTGTGCCAAAGGTTCTCAGAATCGTGCTAAAGCAAGAAATAGATTGGGTAGGAAACACCTGAAATTACAACGCCAGCGTAAAGATTGGTGCGTCAGGAAAGCACTGAGCGTAATTAAGTCGGCAGACTTTGTCGCGTATGAAAATTTGCAGGTGCGGAATATGTTGAAGAATCACAAACTAGCGAAAAGCATTTCTGATGCCAGTTGGAGTATCTTCACTCAATGGTTGGAGTATTTCGGTAAGGTATATGGACGAGTAGTGGTTGCCGTGTCACCTGCGTACACGAGTATTGATTGCTCAAATTGTGGCCATCAAGTTCACAAAACTCTTAGTACCAGAACTCACGGTTGTCCTAATTGCTCATACACCGCTTGTCGTGACTTCAATGCCAGTATCAATATCCTCAATCAAGGATTAGAACTGTTTAAAAATACCGATGGACAGTCGGGAATTCAGTACGCCTCTGGAGAGATTGACCTCTGCTTGGAGAAGGTAACTTCTAAGAGTAAGTCAACTCCGCGAAAGAGGAAAATCCAATAGTGATATTGGAATCCCCGCACAAAACGTAGTGGCTTGCGGGCAGGATGTCAACGCAAGAAAAAGTAATAGGTGGATAGATTCGATCAAGAAGATTGGTATTGATTGACAAAAACCATCTCAAAATTTGCCTAAAACTTTGGGATCTAAAACGATTTGGGAACCAGACTGATTGACATGATAAACCCAAGATTGATTCCTCACTCGCACTACCACTTCCCAGCCTTGGACTGGTCGATATTCTTTGGTGCAGATTTCCCCAAAGTTGAACTCACAGGGGTTCCCAAAGGTTCTGCGTGTGACTTTGGTAATTTCTATGTTCCGTCTGGGTACACGAGAACGTTTAGCAGCATCAGTGAGAATATTATTAGCGATCGCTCGCGGTAGTTGGCTATTTTCGCCTACATTGGCTTTAGGATCAAGGACTATTTGGGAACCAGATTGATTGACGTGATAAATCCAAGATTGATTCCCCACTCGCACCAATACTTCCCAGCCTTGGACTGGTCGATATTCTTTGGTGCAGATTTCCCCAAAGTTAAACTCACAGGGATTCCCAAAGGTTCTGCGTGTGGATTGAGTGATTCTTAAATTAGTGATTCTGATTCCAGAACGTCGGGAAGCATCATTGAGTACTGCTTTAGCGATGTGACGAGGTAGACGATTCTGAGGATTTTGAGATAGTTCTATCGATTCTGTTGCTGGTGTAGCTGTAGCCCTATAGTCACTGGCTAAACCGAGTCCAGAAGATAGCAGGCTGGTTAACGCCAGAGTCAAAACTAACTTTTTAGCGAACTGATGATGTCTATTCATTAAAACCTCCGGAGATGATTCTTGCTTTGACTAGTTTCTAACTATTAGTCTGTTCATCATGTTCAACTACTTCCGATTTATCTGTTAAGGGTTTGACAACCCGTGCGATCGCTTCCTGCACAAATGCTTTAATAAACTCATCCCGCCGATTCATTTGGAACTGCTTCTGTACTACCTCGGTCATCCCACCATCGCCCCAATCTTGGTCATGACGAAAATATTCAATGAAACTTTTACCTGCAATGCGGGTTAAATAAGCGGCTGTTACCCCTTGAATGGCTTTGCCAATGACGAAGGTGGCTACATTTAGTTGTAGAGCTGTGGTGAGTAGTTGAATTGCTCCTTTGACGATACCTAAACTAGCAATCGTCTTGGCTAAAGAAAGGGCTAATTCTCGTCCCCGTTCCATGTTCAATTCACAACCATAGACTCTACCAATTTCCACCACCATTTGGGCATTTACAGCCGCAGTTGCCAGTAAATCTACTACAGGTAGAGGCGTAACTGATACTACACCCGCCCCAATCCACTGAAAACGCTCAACAATTTTATCAGCTTGGCGGCGACGTTGTGCGTCGATGAGTTTGCGGGCTTCTTCTCCTAAACGCAGAGATTGTAAAAGAATATTATCCGCTACCAAATCCTCACCCTCAGCCCGTAAAATCGCCGCCATCCGCCGCAGTAAGGGGACTATATCTGGTTCTGGTTGGAATGGTTCCCCTGTTTCTAATTGTGCCGCTTCGGGGTTAGCGGCGATCGCTACGACATCATTTGTAGCAATAAATCCCAGCACCCGTTGGCGTAACCGTGCCAAAATTGCCTCTTTATCTTCATCTGTATACAAGTCGGTTTTGTTGAGAACTAGGAGCGATCGCTTGCCAATTTCTGCTAAACTTTTCAAAGGCTCATATTCTGAGCGTCGTAAGTCATTATCCACTACAAATAATAGTAAGTCTGCCTCTGTCGCCAATGCCCTGGCTAGTTGTTCCCGTTCTGTTCCCGCCACCCCAGCTTCTAAAATCCCTGGCGTATCTGTAATTAAAATCTTCCTTTCCAACCCTTTCAACCGCAAACAGTAAGTCTCCCCTACTTGGGTTGTCCCCATTGGTGCATCTACCTTGCCTACCATTCGTCCCATAATTGCATTGACTAAGGAAGTTTTGCCAGCACTCCCTGTCCCAAACACCACTACTTGGATTTCACCCCGCGCTAAGTTGGCTTCAATCTCTTTGGAACGACTTAATAACGCTTGGCGCGCTACTTCATCTTGAATTTGCGACACCTGTTGCCGCACCGCCTGTAATGTAGTAGAAGCCGCATCAGATTTAGCAGCTGGGATTTGCGCTGCTGTTACGCGCCTACGGTTGCGGCGAGAACGCTGTTCACCAGCCTGCAACACCATCACATAATAAACAAAAGCCGCAACTAAGCAGCCAATGAGGATAATTAGCAGTAATAACAGCAAATTCCCCAGTAATGGCGAATATGATAATTGCCAGTAAAGGCGTGAAAGGGAATCAATCAGCCACAGGGCGAGTCCCAATATGACGATTAAACCAACAATCAGCGTGACTATGCGCGACAGAGGCATGGGTGAGGGCGGTAAAGATTAAATAGGCAGATGCTTCTGATCTTATAAGATTAGTTAAGACTGATAGATCCTTCTCGCTAGAGATCCAGTTCAGTTAAGAGAATAGTAGGTTGGGTGGAGCGATAGCGAAACCCAACAAAGTCTTGAGAATGTTGGGTTCCGTTCCTCCACCCAACCTACACCAGTCTAAGTTGTTGCCTTAACTGAACTATACTTAATTTTTGAAATATACGTAGGCTCATGGTTTTGGTGGGCAATGCCCACTACAAATACTAGAGATCCAGTCCAATTACCCATTACCCATCTTCTTTATAGGTGAGGACTTCAAAGCAGCTTCAGATTACCATTACAAATTATTCTTCAACCAGTTTCTAAAATTACGCATCGACATCTTTCAGCAACATTTGTTGTCCTGGCTTGACTATGATTTGTTGTAGCTTTATAGAGAATTGGTATGAAACAGAAAAATCAGTTTTTGGTCGTTAGTTTTTCTCCTCTACACCCCTAAATCTCTACTATAGGATTCATAATTTATTTCCGAAATGTTCTTCTGGTGGGCAATGCCCACCCTACAGATACTTAAATTTTTTATATCTACCAATTTTTACTTAATAGAGATTCAAATTCAGCTTGCAAAGCCGTAATATCTGCCAATCTAGCTACGAGTATGTTCTCATTACCACCATCAGTTAATCTGGTTTTCCAGTAACGAATACTTTCGGAATTGTTCATCCAAAACTGCACTACAGTCTCTAACACTTGCTCGGTGTTCCAACCCCATTTTAATGGCACTGGCTCTACTGTTTCTATCAATGCGTCAAGTGTACATTTATGGCTACCTAAATATTCTATGCCTTGGTGATTTGATTGTTCTTGAATTTGCTGTTGGTGACTAAAAAATTGCCAAACAGGAGATACACCAACAATATCAAAAGTATATTTCATGCTAGTATTCCCAATGGTTAGTTAGTTTTACGTAACGTACACATTTTGAAAATTAATTATGTGGGCAAAATCACCTATATTTCGTCTATAAATACAGTAATTTTTGCCTATATATCCAGATTAAAATTGTCTTTTATGATTAGCACTCTCTAGGTTTGAGTGCTAAAAAATATGCTATTATTTGGGGTGTTATTAAATAGTTTCAGGCATAAATTTAGAGGAGCATTTTATTTTTAATAATTATTTAACTTTGCCATTCACAGATGGTAAAGGTGAATTAGCCGCCTTGGTTGCTGCTGGTTTGTGGGCGATCGCTTCTGTACTGTATGGGATTGTGGGGCAAAGGATTGCGCCGCTACAGCTAAACTTGATTAAAGGCATTGTGGCGATCGCCTTTCTTTCCCTGACTATTTGGTTAACTGGCGAATCCTTGCCTATCTCTGACCACACCCAGATTTTGCTCCTATGCTTGAGTGGTGTTGTTGGTATTGCTTTGGGGGATACGGCTTTTCTAGCTGCAATCAATCATTTAGGGGCGCGTCGTGTGTTACTTATCGGCACTTTAGCCCCTCCCATGACAGCGATCGCCGCAAATCTTGTCCTCCAAGAACAGTTAAATTTCCGCGCTTGGTGTGGAATTTTACTGACTATTATGGGGGTGGCTTGGGTAGTTACAGAACGGGTTCCCGATACAGGAGGTAGGAGAATAGAGGATAGTCTTTTGATGCGGGGTCTTGGCTTTGCTTTACTCGCTGCAATGACTAATGCCGCCGGTACAGTCATCTCTCGTGCCGCATTTGCTACTGGTAACATTACACCTCTGTGGGCGGCTTTACTGCGATTATCTGCGGCTGAGTTAATTTTGGTGGTAGGGATATGGTTGAGCCACAAGCGACAAATGTCATTCTATGCTTACAGAGAATCGTGGCGAGTTATATTGATTAGTTGCTTCGCTTCCTTTTGCGGCACATATTTAGGAATTTGGCTACAACAAACAGCTATTAAACTCACAGCTGCGGGAGTTGCTTCCACTCTGATGCAAACTAGTCCACTATTTGTTATCCCCCTATCCTTATGTCTCGGTGAAAAAGTGAGTTGGCGATCGCTCGCCGGGGTAATCATTGCGATCGCAGGTATTGGATTATTGTTTTATCTCAAGTAACTTCACCTACCAATAATTTGCGGCTGCCAAACTCTGATAGTTTTATCTTTAGCGCTACTTACTAAGATTTGCTTTGCAGGGTTGGTGGTGATCGCTAAAATCCAGTCAGAATGTCCAGATAGGGTTTCAAGTAATTTCCCCGTTTGCATATTCCAGATTTTGAGCTTGTTGTCGAGGCTGCCACTGACAAGGGTTTGTTCTGCAATTCCCAAATTCAGAGTTACTACTCGTGAAGTATGCCCCAGCAGAGTATGGAGCAATTTACCTGTGGGCATCTGCCAAATCTTAATGGTTTGATCCCAACTGCTACTAACGAGCATCTTACCATCGCGGCTGAAAACTAACGCTCTTACTGCGTCTTGATGTTCGGCGATCGTGCGGAGGCATTCCCCTGTATATAAGTTCCAAATTTTGATGTTTTTATCAATGCCACCAGTAGCGAAAGTCTCCCCGTCAGGACTCATCGCCACAGAGAAAACCCGACCTTGATGTCCCTTAATTGTGCGGAGGAGTTGTCCTGTGGGAAAGTTCCAAATTTGGATACTACCATTTTCGTGAACGGTGACCAGTGTTTGTCCGTCGCGGCTGATAGCCAGTGACCAAATACCACCAGCACGAGAACTCATTGTTCTTTTTAACTTGAATGTCTGGAGATTCCAGATTTTAATTGTCTTGTCTGCACTCCCACTGATTAAAGTCTGGTCATCTGGGGTGAGAGCGATCGCCCGTACTGTATCGGTATGTCCTTGTAGTGTGGTTGTAACCTTTGCTGTCTCTATATTCCAAACTTTAATAGTTTGATCTTCACTAGCACTCATCAAAGTTTGTCCATCCTTGGTGAGTGCAACAGACCAAACCGAATCCGTATGACCAAATAATGTTTTAGTCAGGGTAGTACTTTGCTGGTCTACAGGGGGACTTGGCGTGGGGATAGGTTCGGTAACTTTTTGGACAGTCCCAGCAAAAGGGGCAACTTTGAGAAAATAATTCAAGGTGAGTAGAGAAACAACAGTTGCTATTGTCCCCAGCATTAAAGTCAACTTTCCAGGGAAGGGGAAAACAGCTTTTTGGTTATCTGTGAGATGAGTTTTAGCTGCCAGCATCTGGTGATCATCTTCCGCTATCCTGACCGCCAGAGGTAGTTCCTGCTGGATGATGGCTTGATTAGGGGTTGTAGGGGTGTCTAGTAGACGTATTTTCTGTTTACTAACGATCAGTAAATTTCGATCAGCTATGGAAGTATCTTTTATTTCATCCTGGGACGCACAGACAAATAAATTGAGCAATTCTTCCTGCTTGAGGGTAATTTGGCTTTCCTCAATCACCTGTCTGGGAATTTTTACCCCAGCACGAGTAGGCTGGTAACTCCATAAGTTTTGAGTTACCAAGCTTTCTAAAGAAACTGGGAGATTTTGCCTGTCTATGATGGTTAATGGCCCAGTACATAGACAAATAAAAATGTTTTCGAGTTGGCTGGGGTGTAGTTTGCCAGGTAAATAGTAACAAAGAAAATATGGAACATCACTGCGACCAAAATCATCCAGCCCATCGTTGTATAACCAACCAAACAAGTTATCCTCTGAAGTTACCTGAAGTAAGTATGCAGCTCTATATCCTGCACTGGGTGGATTATAAGCATCCCAATACTGGTAAACCACCTTTTCTAAGAAGGCTTGCTGAATTTCCGGAGGAACTTCTTTACTCGCCACGGTTCTCAATCCCGCGATAGCAAAGCTGGTGTATACAAGTTGACCTAAATTTAAAGGGGTCATACTACGAGGGCGGGGGAAAGAGAATCTGATCTTGTATTAAATGTGGGAACTGGGGGATTGTATCAAATTAATATTGTTTAATTGGGTTTTTTGGTTGTTCGATGGTTGGTGCTTGTTGGGGAATAGATGTTAATGACTTGAAGGATAGAAAAAGTGATGCGATCGCCCCTAGTAAAATAGCACTTACCAAAGATACAAGTAAAACGTCCTTGGAACTTTTTGGTCGTGGTATCCGTGCAGTAAATGACTGCTGGCTCGGTTCATCTGTCAAATCTTCTTGTGGTGGATAAATTTCCACATCGTTGAGATTTGATAATAACCACAGTAAGGGACTAGCTGCACCTTGAGCTTTGAGACTGGAAACACCATCTAGAGAAACAATAGGAATAGCGGAATAAAATTTTTGATAGGTGGCCTTGAGCGAATCAAGATAGCTAATTAGAGGTTGTAGATGCTGATCAATTTGTAGCAGGGTAGATGGGTTGAGTTCGAGCAGATCACACTTAGTCAAAATCAAAGCGAAGGCGTACTTAATATTATACTTGTAAACTACAGAGGCGATCGCTGCTACTTGGTTGTAAATATCCTCCAGTAAGCGGGGGTAATTTTGATCATTAATCAGAGCATGGGCATTAATGAATACACAGCAGCCACTAGAAGTGAGGATCATTTCCTGAAAGTCAGGATTATGAATATTACAGGACTCACCAGGAATATCCCACCAACGAAAGTTGCACACTGTTTCCACATTTGAACGAATTTGACGCTTCAAACTAAAGTTAAAATTAGTAATCTTAATTGTGGCAGGTGGGTAGAGATTGGTACGAGCAACATGATTTTTAATATTTTCCAGATTTGCTTGTACTTCGCTATCTTGGCAATCGAACCACAACTTCTGAGGAGTATTTGTTTGACTATCAGGACTTAATTCTGTATAGCTGCCAGCCAGGAAAACTGTTTTGCCGACTCCTCGTTGACCAATACTTAAAAGACTAAATGTTTTGGGGGTAGTTGCAGTCGCTAAGTTCATAATAATCACCATCACTGTAATAATTATTCAATATTTTGTTGTGATCTAGAAATTCTAGATAATTTGCAACATTAAAAAACTGCTACATACATAATTTTCGGAAAAACAGTCATAAAATAGGAAATATAAACAAATACAAAAATATATCACTCTCTAGATTTGGTAATTAATTAATAACTACAACTCACGTTAATATCCGACAATTATTCAGCAGAAAATCAAGTTCTTTTGCAACTGTTAAGGGATTTTTACCTTGGAATACAGCAGCGATTACAGCTTCATGAGGATTTCTTCCTGTACATTTGACGGCGGCTATAGCATCTTGATTTGCAAATCCTCTACCACAAACCAACCACGCAGCTAACACATGGCCAGTACGTCCAATGCCTCCAGAACAGTGAACAACAACTCTTTCTTTGAGTTTGTCTGCTTCTATTAAAAATGGCAGTATTTTCTCTGTAAGAGTTGCTAAATCAGCTAAGTGAAAATCGGCAATTGCTGCCCAACAAACTTGTTGATTGCCAAATTCTTGTTGATATGTGCTTAAAAGATGGGAGTAACCAGCTAGTTGTTCATTAGATAGAAGACAACATACTCGTTTTATATTTTGCTGCCGCATAAACTCTATCCAATTGTATACTTCTTGGTCTGAGTAACCAGGACGAGCAGCACCAAATACAATTGTCTCTTGTTCGCAAGCAGGAGCAAATTTGTACATTCAAGCTATTTACCAACTGTCTGAAAGTAGATAGATGCTAGAGTAGTGTACTATTTTTAAATAAAAGTTTTCATATAGTTTGTAATTATTTTGCAATTCGTAGTCAGCATTATTAACTACACACTACGAATTACCCATTACGAATCACACACACCATGTTCTTTAAATTATGCCTGGAAACGTTGACAACCGTCCTTAGCTGCTGTTTCTCTGTAGGAAGGACGGTAATCGGCAAAGAAGGGATGGAGCGCATGAGTAACTGGA
Source organism: Anabaena sp. CCY 9910 (assembly GCF_963920875.1). NCBI lineage: Bacteria > Bacillati > Cyanobacteriota > Cyanophyceae > Nostocales > Nostocaceae > Anabaena > Anabaena sp. CCY 9910. Next base: position 70,200 of record NZ_CAWUDJ010000019.1, read on the forward strand.
CATCTGGTACTTTAGCTGCGTAATTTTTTAGCCCAAGTTTGTATTATTATCTAGATTTTTATTTTGTAAACTGCTGAGATTGCGACTAGCGACATCAGCGCTAATTCCCCAGAGAATTAATCCTAAATAGTCGGAGAAAGGTCTAGCACCAAAAGTGAGTCCGTTGTCTACATAAAGCGAACCTATACCCACCAAAGACAAACCAACTAGTAGCGTTAGGGATAAAAAAGGCTGCACAAGCCAAAATGTAGCTCCGATGCGTATGTCATCAGACACCCCAGAAAGTAATATTAGGAAATCTTGACAGCGAATTTTCCATTCCGGTTGGTTACTCGGTATTGGGGAAACTGCATCAGCTTGAATTAAAAACCTTTGTACTGAATCGGCTAGTTCTAGCAGTGAGAAAGCTTCATTGTGCAGGAAATATTTATCTAATTGCCGTTTTTGATTGAGGTTGGCTAAACCCTTCATTACTTCCTGCATACACTTTTGAGCAACAGCATCATTCCTTTGTGCTAAAAGTGAACGAGTTTTAATAATATTTTTATGCACCTCATGAGCCATTTTATTGAGGCTGTCTTCTTCCCGCATCTCTAGTATTTGGTTTTCTATTTGTCTCAGCTTGTTTAAGGCTTCCAATCTGGCTTCAATGGCATCTATTTCTGCTAAGGCCTTATCTATCTTCTCCCATCGAATTAATTGTCCCACCCATTCAACCATGTTGTTGAGTATGTCTTGGTCTTCGCTATGTTCTGCTTCTTGTCTAATTCTGGCTTTGAGGCGGTAAACTGCCTTAATAGCTCTGGTAATGTCGCTACCAGATTCCTGCATATATTTGAATAATCGACCCAAAATTACGCCAAATATTAACACCATTAGGGGTAAAATTGGCCCAGAACGCATCCTCAAATCTACTGGTATGGCTAACCTTTGTGTTTGTCCTGAGAGGGTGAAGTAAATAGTCCCTGTGTAACGATCTGGGGGGATGATGGAACGATTTAAATTTAATGGTAAAGTAACTATGCGATCGCCTGGTAAATTCACAGATCCTTGAGGTAAACTCAAAGCTGTCTCAGTTAATTGATATCCTGTCTGTTCACCTCTGAGAATGACTCTAGCATCAATAATAGTTACAGGCCCTTGACTAGGATTATCAAATTGGAGTTGCCACTGGTTTAAAAATGCACTGGCTGGTAGTAATCCTTTAGCAAGCAAGCAGTCAAAAAAACCGAGAAGACCATCACAGTTGACTAGGTGTAGTTGAATTTGTTCTGTACCACCCAAGGGAATGAGAGTCGGTCTAGCTTTAGCAATTACTTGAAGAGAAATATTTTGTATTTGCGGCTGAGTTTGATTTGGTAGCAATACTTGGAGAGTTCCTTCATAAGTTCCGGGTAAACGAACATCGGTGACTTTCAGTTGGAAATCTTGAGGAATACCGACAGAAAGTTTTGTTTCACCTACTACGGTTACTTGGTGGCGGTTAATAATTTCGTTGCCTTCTTTTCGCCGCAAATCTGAGGCTAAAAAGACGAATTTCTCAATATTTTCTCCCTGAGCCGTTAATCTTAAGTTACCAACTAAAGCACTTTCTTCACCTAACCAACCAGTAATATGTATAGATTTATCACTAGAATCTACCAATATATTAGGTGCAGCTTTTGCTGGAACAGTATGAGTAATGACCATAACACACAGCAACAGAGATATTATTCGGTATTTCATGAGCAATTCTCAAGATTCAGAAGCAGATGAAGCGGATTGATATCAATAGGAATTACGCATGAAAAACGATTATGTAAATTAGGGAAAATTAATTCACAATCCCCTGTGAGTAAGCTTGCGCCTGCATAGTCAAGGCAAGCGCGACAAAATCCGAAATTGTTACCGCAGCGTACCGGATGCAGGAAAAAGAGTAAGGTATGTGGGGCTTTAACTCCTCTTGTAGAGAGGCTACCACCAAACCACAGGGTGGGAGATAAAGGACGTAATTATCAAATCCCTCTTCCTGCCCTATGATGCCCCTGGCCTTCTATCTTTAATCATACAACCAAGTATTTGAAGAAAAATCATCATTGGTTTCTACCTGTTGTGTTGGGTAATTTTCAGGTAGCCGATGTGATTTTCGATAATGTACTGGTTTATAGCTTTCTTTCTCTTGTCTTTGTTTTTCTAGCAGTTCTTTTTCTAGCAGTTCTTTCTCTTGTCTTTGTTTTTCTAACTGTTGTCTCTCCAACTGCTCTTTTTCTTGTGCAGAAGCCAAAGATTTCTGTTCTTCTATAAGCTGGGAGTTAGCTTCTGCCAGTTGTAGGGCAGTTTTTTTGGTTTCGTCTAGTTCCTTAGTGAGTTTTTTAACTGAAGATTTTTGTTCAGATAAAGCTGATTGCAAATCATCTATTTTTTGCTGTAGCGATTTTTCCTGTTGTTCAGATTTTTTTAAACTGGCTTGTAATTCTTTGATAGTAGCTTCTAAATCTGCTTTAGTAGGAGTGCTACGTTTAGCAGCAGTTGCTTCTAGAGGCTGTTCTGATTCTTCTGGGGTAGTAGAAGTTTCTTCCACCACTTCTTGCGCTGTCACTTCTATGGCAGTTTCGCCAGCAGATGGTGTAAATTTTTGGGCTTCCTCTTGGATTAAGTCGGAGAGATTCTGTTTTCTAGGCATTATTTCCTCCAGTCACGCTGTAATTCTTCCGCCACTCGATGGTAGTCTGATTCCGCTTCTCTAGCATTTTTGCCTCGCCATTGGTCAATAGCTACACCGTCCAAGGCTGCTCTTTCATGGGCTTTATATATCCGAATAAAAGCCTTACAAACGGGAATTCCTAACCTTTGGAGAGTATTTTGTGCTTCTATTGCTTCATTTATACTCCGAGTGTCAACCTTTGTAAGTAGCACCCGATGGGGAACCCCGGACGGAACTACAGCCGCTTTGACTGTCTCAATTAATACAGCCAAATCCATTGCTGATGGAGGTGTAGGTAAAACTAGATAGTCTGCGATCGCTACTACTGTAGCTAATGCTTCCGAGTGTAGCGCAGGTGGCGTATCTACTACTACTAAATCGTAACCTTTTATTGTTTGCAACTGCCCTAAGAGTTGGGGATTGGTTTCTTGGGATAAATCAAACCCCATGCCATTTTGATTTCGGCCAAACCACCAACTGGCAGAACCTTGTATGTCTGTATCGATGAGAATAACTTTTTTTTTCTTCGCCAACTGAGCAGCTAAGTTGATGGCGGTAGTCGTTTTACCGACTCCCCCTTTACCGTTGAGAATAGTGATGATTTTTGGCACTGCTTACTTCCGACCCTGCCATACTTGAATATACCGCTTTGTGTGACCTGACAAATTCAAAATCCTAAATTAATAAATTCAGATTTTACAACTTTTCCCGACGCTAACCTCCATGCCTCTTGCGCCAACGTCAACTATTAACACCTCCTGTTTATGGTGAAAGGATGCGCGCTTATGGTCAAACTATCCGTGAAATAACTCAACAGTAATTATAGGTAAGGATGTACTCACAACGCGTAGGGAAGGAGTGCATGAGTTGGAAGCATCAAATCCTGAAATTCATACTTCTATTCATCAATACTCTAAGGGAACACAAAAAAATCAATTATTCCCAATTCATTGTCAGTAAGGTGCGTCAGTATGAATAAGTTCTTAGTACAGATAGGTTTTCTCACACTGGCGCACCCTTGTATATTTTTTATCTGGAAGTCCCTAATTTCTTCTTAAAAATCTGTTAGTGCTAACAAATACTACGATTAGCAGCAGTGTTTGTATTTGCCAAGGTGCTAGGACTAGGCTCACAATCAAACTCAGCACCGTAAATGTACTAATAATATAAGCTACTTCATCTTGGCATTTTTGGGATATGTAGCCAGTTGCTAAACCAGCCACCAAGGGAACCAAAAAAAACATGGGCATTTTTACTTACCTTCCCACATAAATGTAAACTTTTACTAAAGCTAAGTGAGAGCTATTCTTATATATCAGGTGATCTCTTATTGTAGCAAGTAGAGTCACAGTATCTTACTTAAAATTACTGTATTTTTCTCAATATTGCGTAACTATTTGGTAAAGTAACTTAAAACATACTACCAATCCTAAAAGAAAGATTTAGCATTGTACCTTTAGGAGTAAATTTTTCACATACAATTACCTGATGCTGAACATTCCTCAACTACTGGCAACTGAACTAGAACTCAAACCCTTTCAGGTGCAAAATGCGCTGGAACTTTTGGCGGAGGGTGCGACTATTCCTTTTATTTCCCGTTATCGCAAAGAGCGCACTGGTGAAATGAATGAGGTGCAGTTGCGTGATTTAGCTGATAGGTATACTTACTTAACGGAATTAGAAGAAAGAAAGTCGGTAATTTTGAAAGCTATTACCGAACAGAATAAACTGACGGATGAACTACAAGAGAAAATCGTCTCTTGTTTACAAAAAACTGAACTTGAGGATTTATACTTACCCTATCGTCCTAAGCGCCGGACTCGCGCCACTATTGCTAGAGAGAAGGGATTACAACCTTTAGCGGATTTCATTAAGTCTTTAAATACTAAAAACCCTGTTTCTGCATCATTATCGGAAGAAGCAGTAAGATATATTTCCGAAACTCAGGGAGTCACCAGCGCCGATGAAGCACTAAAAGGTGCGGCTGATATCTTAGCGGAAGAAGTGGCAGAGAAAGCTGATTTACGTGCCTATATTCGAGATTATCTCTTAGAAGATGGGGTGTTTGTTTCTCGTATTAAAGATGATTACCCGGAAGGTACAACTAAGTTTGAAATGTACCGCAACTATCAAATTAATGTGAAAAATATTGCCCCCCACAATTTGCTGGCGTTGTGTCGGGGTGAAACTGAGGGAATATTAAGCTTTGATGTGGTATTTGCAGAAGATTTGGTTCTTTCTTACTTAGAATCTCAAGAAATTAAAACCAAAGTGCGGGGAATTCGGGATTTCTATCAAGCGATGCTGAAAGATGCGTTCAACCGTCTGATGAAAAATTCCCTTATCAGTGAAGTCATTGCTGATAAGAAAACCTATGCAGATATTGAGTCTATTAGGACATTTGAAATCAATTTGCGGGAATTGTTGCTATCTGCGCCGGCGGGCATGAAGCCAACTATGGCTATTGACCCTGGGTTTAGAACTGGCTGTAAAGTGGCAATTATTGACCAAACTGGAAAATTTTTGGAATATCAAGCGGTATTTCCTCACCAAGCTGCGGAACAACGGACAAAAGCGGCTCAAATTCTCAAAAATCTGATTGAAAAATACAAAATTGAGTTAATAGCCATTGGTAATGGTACAGCATCACGGGAAACAGATGAGTTTGTCATGCAGGTATTACAAACACTAGACCGTAAACCTACCAAGGTGATGGTAAATGAATCCGGTGCATCTATATATTCTGCTAGCAAAGTCGCACTGGAAGAGTTTCCTGATTTAGATGTGACGGTGCGGGGTGCAATTAGTATTGGTCGGCGTTTGCAAGACCCGTTAGCGGAATTGGTGAAAATAGATCCGAAATCGATTGGTGTGGGACAATACCAGCACGATGTTGATCAGAAATTGTTGAAGAAGAAGCTAGATGAGACTGTAGAAAGCTGCGTTAACTACGTGGGTGTAGATTTAAATACGGCTTCTAAGGAACTGTTAACTTTTGTTTCGGGAATTACACCAGCAGTTGCCAATAACATTGTGGCTTACCGTAACCAGTATGGAGCTTTTAAAAATCGTCGCCAACTGTTGAAGGTTCCCAAGTTGGGACCGAAAGCTTTTGAACAGGCGGCGGGGTTCCTAAGGATTCGTGGCGGTGATAACCCTTTGGATAATACAGCAGTGCATCCAGAAAGTTATGCAGTAGTGGAATTGATCGCCTCTGACTTAAGTGTAACTTTAAATCAGGTAACACAAATTGCTGAAAAACTCAAAAAAGCCAACTTGAAGAAATATGTCACTGATACAGTTGGTGAACCGACACTGCGGGACATTCTCAGCGAATTAGAAAAACCTGGGAGAGACCCCCGCGCCGAATTTAAGTACGCCACCTTCAAGGAAGGGATTAAAGAAATCACCGACTTGCAAGAGGGGATGGAATTAGAAGGTATCGTTACCAATGTTGCTAACTTTGGTGCGTTCGTCGATATTGGTGTTCATCAAGATGGTTTGGTGCATATCTCCCAACTGGCTGATAGATTTGTTGATGACCCCAAGAAAGTTGTTAAGGTGGGACAAGTGGTTAAGGTAAAAGTGCTGGAAGTCAACGCCAAATTGAAAAGAATTAGTTTGTCGATGAAAGCAGTGAAGCAATAGATTACTTTTGGCAGATGACAGTTTATCAAGTCCGACTTATAAATAGTGCGATCGCATTAGATTGCATTATCTCAGTACCAGACGATCAATATATTCTGGATATAGCCGCAGAGGCTGGTATTCGCCTACCATCGGGATGCAAACAGGGAGACTGTTCTGCTTGTGTTGCCAAACTTATTAGTGGTGAAGTCGACCAAAGTGAGCAAAAATTTTTGCGTCCTGATGAAATTCAGCAAGGCTACGTTGTCACCTGCGTTACTTATCCCTTATCAGATTGCACTTTAGAAACTCATCAAGAGCAAGTTTTGTATAATTCCTCACTTTACCAACCTTGATGCGTAAAGCCTCCAATTAATTAAATTTGGGGGAGTATGTCAATATCAATCTGATGCAGGGAAATCAGAAGAATCTCATTTTGAATCTGAGCAATTTTACAGTAAGCAAGGATTTCCTGATTTTTGAGTGATTTTATCTGATTTTTCCGAAAATACTCCAGATGGTAGAAAGGCAATCTATCTTGTTAGAGATGCTTTTACCTATTGAAATATTCAAGATAGTAATAGCAAAAACAAATAATCTATTACTGAATTTTAGGTAAAAAAATGTTGGGAATGTTTTTAACCGCTCTAGCTACAGCACTCAGTCTATTAATTGTTGATTTAGTAGTTCCTGGTGTTAATATTGCTAATTTTCCTGCGGCGATAATTGCTGCTGTTGTAATTGGCTTAGTTAATGGCTCAGTTAGACCAGTTCTATCAACTCTATCGTTACCGCTTAACTTCTTAACCTTTGGTGCATTTTCTCTAGTTGTTAACGGTTTGTGTTTTTCATTAGCAGCAGCTTTGGTTCCTGGGTTTAGCGTTCATGGCATTCTTGCTTTTATCTTGGGGCCAGTAGTTCTTTCTTTCGCTAGCACTTTCATCAACAACTATTTTGTTGAGAAGAATCTTTTAGCTGGAAACCAAAAAACTCAACCAGAATTACCTTCTGAAGGTGAATTGTCATCTAGATGATTCCTCAGATGGAGTTAGGAATTCACTTAATTTCAGACAATGTAAGTAAATAAAATTTGAAAGGTAGCAACAATCCCATGAAATTACTTCGTCTTCTTCTCGGTTTACTATTACCTCCTGTAGGTGTGTTCTTGACAGTCGGTGTCGGCCCAACTTTGGTAATTAATATTTTGCTAACTCTTTTAGGTTGGCTACCCGGTAGTATTCATGCTGTTTGGGTAATCGCTAAACATGAAGAACAGTTTAATTATTGATTGAAGTTAGATGTCACCTTTTTGAATTAGATAGGTCGGGGAATTCCCGCCTATTTTTATATATAGCCGTAGCTAAATTAGGGCATCAAGATAAGATACAACCCTGACATTAACAATTCAAAATTCAAAATTCAAAATTAAAGACATTTTCAGACGGGAATTTAAACCCCGCCTGAAAATGATACTATGTATAGACGTAGCGCAAAGTCTGAGCGCCGGCTTCCGGCGATCAGAACTTTGTAAGAGAGGGGTCTTAAACCCTTTTATTTACGATAAAAAGCTCTCAAGTCTGTCAACAGTCAACAACTATAATTATTCTCCTTAAATAGCCCAGACTTATCTAATAAGCCTGGGCTATTTTTCATCTATTCGATTACTTACGCGTAACTTCTTTCTCTTGCTCTGGATGTTCCTTATCTTTAAACAAATCAGCCGTTGCTAATAACAGTTCCCTCAATGTTTGTTTGATTTGACGCTCTTTTCTCGCTAGGGATGTACCAGCTTCTCCTAGTTTACTATCTATTTGCGATCGCTTCTCCTCTACCTGAGTGGCCAGCGCCTCAGCTTGGGGACGAGCCTGTTCATACCAGGTTTTGGCTTCATCCAGATAATTTTTGACTTCTTCTGAGCGTCCACCATAACGAGCCGCTAAATTAGCTCTAACTATTGATAGTTGCGCCTGTAATTGCGCGTAACGCTTTTGTAATAGGGAAACTTCTTCACTATTTTTGATAGTATCGATAGCGGAGTCAATCACAGTTCTTCTGCTAGCAGTTTCTTGCTGACCATTCTCCGCTATTTCTGCCAAGATGCCGTCAACTTCTTGCTGAATTTTTGCTTCTTCACCATCAATTTGTGCTTGCAACCTTTGCAACTCTGACTGACTTCTAACTATTGCCTCATGTCTTTTAGTATTAACACCCTCGATGGCTCCTTCAATTGAAGCTGTAACTTCTTCCTTAATTTCTGTACCTTTGTCTTGCAGATTTTCAATTACGGTAGAAACTGCATCTTTAACTAAAGAACGAATTTCACTAGAACCCTCCTTGAACTCAGAGGCGACTTGAGAAACTGCGGTTTTGACAATTTCTCTGATTCTTTCGCTTTTTAGCTGTCCAGTTGCTTTTGCTTGTTGCAGGTCTGCTTGAATTTGTTGTTTGATATTATTAGCCATTTTCAACTCTTGTGATTTAGATAATTTGGATAAAATTTTTGTAGATAGTCTTCCTTCTACATTGTGGTTTAGTCATCATATTTGCGGTACTTCCTAGAGACATAAAATTAGAATATCCATACTAAAGTAGGTCATGTATAACTTGTTATCCATCTATGGGATGATGAGTATGTGATTATAGGAATCTGATTTGATTATTGTTGGCATAGCCTGCGCTTGCCCATAAAAATATAAGTATCTGTAGGGTGGGCAGCCTACCACAACTACATATATTTCAGAAATCAAATACTAGTCCTATAGTTATGTAAACATAGTCTAGAGATTTGGTAGTCGGTAACAGGTAATTGTGAATTGAGAAGAAATCTCTAGCTATTATCAATTCCAGTCTATGAATTAAGAACTTTTCATGGAAGTTAAAAATTAAATTATTACAGGAGAATTGTAGTGCGGCATTTGATTAAATTAGTGTTGATAACCCTTTTATTTTTGATAAGTACATTGACTTCGCCTGCAAGTGCAGCAGACACAGCGAATGGCGAACAAATCTTTAGTGTTCATTGTGCAGGCTGTCATATCAACGGTAGTAATATCATCCGCCGTGGTAAGAACTTGCAAAAGAAGGCGCTGAAAAAATATGGGATGGATTCCCTAGAAGCGGTTGAAGCGATCGTCACTAATGGTAAAAATAATATGTCAGCCTATAAAGACCGTCTCAGCGAACAAGAGATTCAAAACGTGGCGGCTTATGTTCTAGAACAAGCAGAGAAAGGCTGGCGTTAGTAATTCGGAATTCAACATTCACAAAAATGGCACTATCAGCAGACAGTCGGTTGCAATTTACCTCTGATTTAAATATTTGCCGCATATTAAATGGAATGTGGCAAGTATCCGGTGGACATGGGAAAATTAATTCCCAAGCTGCTATTAAAACTATGTTCCAGTACGTGGATGCAGGCTTTACTACTTGGGATTTAGCAGACCATTATGGCCCGGCGGAAGACTTTATTGGTGAATTTCGTCGTCAGTTAGTGGCTAACCGTGGCAAAGAAGCATTAGCTGATATTCAAGCATTTACAAAATGGGTTCCTCGTCCTGGGAGAATGACCAAAAAACTGGTTGAGGAAAATATAGATATCTCCCGCCGCAGAATGGATGTAGAGTCATTAGATTTGATGCAGTTCCACTGGTGGGACTATCAAGATAAAAATTATTTAGATGCCCTCAAATATATGGCAGAACTACAAACTGAGGGCAAAATTAAGCATTTAGCTTTGACTAATTTTGACACAGAACATTTGCAAATTATTACCGAAGCTGGAATTAAAATTGTTTCTAATCAAGTCCAGTTTTCTTTAGTTGACCGCCGTCCTGAAGTGAATATGGTGCAATTTTGTCAACAGCATGACATCAAACTTTTCACCTATGGTACATTGTGTGGCGGCTTATTATCGGAAAAATATATTGGCAAACCAGAACCACGCGGTTTTGACTTGGGTACAACCAGCTTACGTAAGTACAAAAATATGGTTGATGCTTGGGGTGGTTGGCGCTTATTTCAAGACTTACTGTCTACCCTCAAGCAAATCGCAGATAAGCATGGAGTCAGCATTGCGAATGTGGCAACACGCTACATATTAGATAAACCAGCCGTTGGTGGTGTGATAGTTGGTGCCAGACTAGGCATATCTGAACACATCATAGATAATGCCAAAGTATTTAATTTCAACTTAGACGCAGAAGATAGCAACATCATCAACACAATCTCCAGCCAATCACGAGATTTGTACCAATTAATCGGTGATTGCGGTGATGAATATCGCCGATAGTAACCATGACACGCCTTTTATTAATTACAGAAAGATTTGCCCCAGACTTAGGCGGTTTGGCGACTAGTGCCACACGGCTAGTAACAACACTGTCCCAATTAGGCGTAGAAGTTGATGTTGTCAGTTGGAGTCGTTACTTGCAACCAGGGGAAGTCTCACCACCTACATCAGATGCACAACCCCGCGTCTATCGTATCGGCTTATATCGCCATTGGGATATGACAATGCCCCACACCCTCAATTTTTTAGAGTGGCTGCATCAAACTCGCGCCTATGATGCAGTTTGGGGGCATTACTTGTTTCCTAGCGGCTTTCTAGCCACATGGTTTGCTGCTTTGCAAGGAATAGCCAGTACAGTTAGCGCCCGTGGTAACGATATTGACCGGGAAATGTTTCCCCCTGGAGATTTTGCCCGGCTGCAATGGACACTCCAACACGCCAAAGTTATCACCGCAGTGAGTGCGGATATGGCGCGGAAAATTCAGCTATTGAGTGGAAGAGATGATGTTTTGGTGTTGAAAAATGCCGTGGACACAGATATTTTTGCCCCAATGGGGGAAAGTAATCTGCGGGCTACTTTAGGAATTGCCCCCGATGAAGTGGTTTTAGGATTTTGTGGAGAATTGCGGGAAAAAAAAGGACAACAGTTTCTCCTCAATGCCTTAACAACAGTCCGCCAACAGCGTCCAGCTTGTCTGTTAATTATTGGTGAAGTGAGGACTTCTCAAGAATCGGTGTTGCAATTATATGCCAGTCAGCAGCCAGAAGATGCCCAAAGGGTGATTGTGACCGGACATTTGGCTGATGCACAAGCAGTTGCAGCCTATCTACAGTTATGCGATGTTTACCTCCAGCCTTCCTTGTGGGAAGGTATGCCCAATGCACTGTTAGAAGCGATGGCTTGCAGTTGCTGTTGTATCGCCAGTGATGCAGGTGGTATTCCAGAGGTGATTTTACATGGTGAAAATGGCTTTTTACTGCCTCGTTCTCATCTCCACAAATTGGGTGAGGCGGTGTTGGAGTGTTTGGAAATGCCGGCAGGAGAGAAAAATTCCATTCAACAAGCAGCACGCGATCGCATCCTCACCAGTTATTCTATCTCTCAAGAACAACAGCAACTACAAATTGTCATTAATTGTTTAGTCAATAGTCAGTAATTCTTGATAAGCCGTAATTAATTCATTACCCGCAGCTTGCCAAGTATAATACTCTTCAATGCGTTGACGGGCATTAGCAGCTAATTGACTCCCTAACTCTCCATCGTTTCTTAACTGTAATACAGCATCCTTAATTGCCTTGGCCGAACCCGGCTTGACTGATAAGAAATGAACTCCGTTTTCTCCCAACTCCTGCACGACTGGTATATCACTAGTAATTACAGGTGTTCCCGTCGCCATACCTTCCAAAATCTTTAGGGGACAACAACCTTGGATGAGATTGCGATCGTTTGCCGTTAAAGGCGCTAAAATAACATCCGAACTATGAATATGTGCAACCAAATCTTTTTGGGACATGGGTTCTAAAATATTCAGTTTATCTGCCACACCCAGTTTGTAAGCTAGTTGTTTTAAAGTTTTTATCTGATGATTTCTCCCTTGTCCTATCACTGTCAAACAAGCAGGAAAATCTCGATTCACTAACCCCAAGGCTTCAACTGCTAAATTTACCCCTTGCCAAGGTGAAAGCGTCCCAAAATATAGCATCTGGTAAGGTAAATGACCTACATTGATGTTTAACTGCCGAGTATTTTTACAAGTAAATATGTCTAAATTTACGCCATTAGGAATAACTTTAATTTTATTCTCTGATATTCCCCTTCCTTGTAAATATTTAGCAGTCACATTACTAGGAGTTACAATCAAATCTGCTGCATCTAAACAAATTTGCTCTTGGGAATATAGCTTATAGAGTAGGTCATCATCATCAGCTACAGATGGATAGCGATATTTTAACTCAATCGAAGATAAACCATTCACTTCAAAGATAAGCTGGTCACAATATTGCTTTTTATTACAAGCAATTATCAAACCTTCATAAATTGAGCGAATATGTATCACATCAAATCGTCGGTTATTTAACCAACCTTGTAATTCTCGACGGAAGTATAGAACTCGCTGAATGAAATCATTACCCAAAGCAGGTAACATTACTTGTTTAATATTTAAACGGATTTGGTCTGATTTTATTAATTCTGCCGTTGGTGAAACTGTTAATAAATGTATTTCCCCATAAGTATCTGCTAAAGCCGAAGAAAAAGCCTCAATATGAATTGATGCCCCTTTTGGTGCTGGTACAATATCGAAAGTAATATAAGCGATACTCAATTTATTCATACAAGTTTATAAATTCGTTGACAGGTTATTTTCCGTTTGATATACTTGCGGCGAAGCTGGAATAATGAAAGTTTGTTATTAACTTAAATTAATAAATTTTAAATAATTATCACGATTTTTAAATAATATGGCTATTGAATTAAGCAACTTGCGAAAAGATTTGCTCTACACAGCACAATCTCCTTTAGCAAACATATTAGATGATTTACAACAAATTGCAGAAATTGATCGGCTTTCAGAAATGAAGCAAAAAGAGTATGGTAAAAAAGCTTTATTTTATTTTCTGGGAATATTAACTTCTTGTACCTTACTTTTTATTTTATTAGTCGCAAGTAATAATCATCCTATATTTAGCTTATCCATGATAGGGCTATTCCTAGTCACACCTGCGCTGATAATTGCTTGTATTAGTGCTTTAGTGAAACGGAGTCGATATAAAAAAACAAATATTAGTAACCATAGATATGATTTAACAAAACAGATTTTACAGATGCTTGCCAGAGATATGGATAAGGCATCGACCTTTGATTTAAAACTGTCTTTTCAACCTATAGAAATTGATAACAACAAAATAGGTACTAATCCTCACCCATATAAGTCAGGATGGAAAGTAGACAATTATCGCCATGAATGGTTACACTTGCAAGGTCAATTTTTAGACAAGACTCGTTTCAATCTGAGTTTAACTCAACTATCTAAAAAAGAACATGGCTGGAAGCGCGGCAGTAGTGGAAAGCAAAAATATAAGACAAAAACTAAACCTATAGGCTTAGATGCAGACTTAAAGCTATCCTATCCTCAAAGGCGTTATGGTGCAATTAAAATCTTGCAAACTGAAATCAATAGCGCAGTTAAACTACCCCAATCATCTACATTACGATTACTAAAAGTTACGGATAAAGCTATTAATATTAGTGCCAGAATCGCGCCTCAATTTCTGGAATCTCAAAACGCTTTATATGAAACAATCGCAGCCATGTTTCTCAGTTGTTATCAAATACTGAATTTAGCCAAGTTACTTTCTAAATAATCATGAAAAAACAGGTTATAAATTGTTTATTATCAGGCTTATTACTGACATTAATTGTTAGTTGTAATAGTAATCAATCATCTAACTCTGTAGTAACTCCCAACAACCCAGCCGTAACGCCTATAGCCGCCAATGTTGAAAGTACTGAGAAAATTAAATTTAAAACAGAAGGTGGTTCAGACTTATTTGCACTCAAGCAGCAAGCAGATGGAGCAAAGTTAGTTGATGGTAAAAATCAAGAAATAGCCAGAATTAAAGTAGATAAAGACAATAAATTAAAACTGAAAAATCCTCAAGATCAAGTTTTAGGCTATGTAGCGACATCCAAAGGTAATTGGCAGTTAGAAAATTCAGATAGCAAACAAGTTTTATATATTCTCAGTCTACAAGGTAATGGCAATTATCAGTTAACAGATGGTACAAGAAAAGAAATTTACCAGATTAAGACAAGTGGCAAAGGTTTAGAAATTGCTAGTGCAGATACGAAATTAGTGTATCAAGTGAGAATTAAAGAAGGAAAAATATCCTTAAGAAATCCCCCAGGTAAAACTGTTTTCTCCACAAAATCAAATATCTCTCCCATTGCCTTTGCTTGCTTTGGATTTGACGTACTTACCCGTGAACAACAAGCGGCTTTAGCTTATGCAGTTAATTCCACAGGAGGACAGTAAACCTTGCAAATTCAACTAAGTTGGATAGTTCCTAACACAGGGGAACAAAGAGAACCAACATTAGAAACCCCAGTGGCAATTGGACGACAATTTACAGCGATGCCATCAGAAAATAATGGTCAAAGAGTTTCTAGAATCACTATTGAAGATGACCTCACAGCAGATTACCATGCCTTAATTGATTGGCAAAATCAAGAGTTGATAATTATTGACCAAAATACAGATAATGGCATCCAAATCAACGGCATACAACTAACTAATAGTAGTCTAAATAATGGCGATCGCATCAAAATCGGCACTTGTGAAATCACCGTAAAATTTACCCCAGTCACAACTCCAGGGGAATGCGATCGCATGATAGGATTTCTCTTTAAGCGTCGTTGTGGACGCACAGACACCACAGGCTGTCCCCACTGTCACCCAACCTACGAAGAAGACTACGCCTACTACTCCGGCTATGGTAACTACCATTCTGATTCTTGGGGTAGTAGCTATTACTATAACCGCGATCGCTACGAATACGACTCAGAAACAGGCAACATCGACTTTACCGAAGCCGACGCAATAAGTTTAGAAAACCAATATGACACCGATTATGAAACCAATATGGGCGCAAGTTAAGAATTTTTAAAACCCTTACACCCCAATACTTTTACCCTCTCAGGACTTACGCACAGAGGTTATTTGTTCAGAAGGGGTGTAAGGGTATGAGGGTGTAGGGGTGTAAGGGTTTTGAACAACCTACACCCCTACACCCCTACACCCCTATACCCTCGCCCAAACCCTTGATTCTTCGTATCATTGCGTAAGTCCTAACATTGACAACAAACCAACAATTGACTAAAACTTGGCTAATTTACGCCTTGGGTGGCGGTTGGGGACATTTGACTCGTGCTTTGTCTTTGGGAAGAATTGCTGCAAAGCAACGAAACGTCAAAATTATTACCAATAGTCCCTATGCACAACAAATCAATCATGAAGGCTGCACACTACATTGGATTCCTGATAGTGTAAGTTTTGCTGCAACTTGTCAACAAATAAGGGAAATTATCCTCAATACTCACCTTGACTGCTTAATTATCGATACATTTCCCAGAGGCTTGGGGGGAGAACTAGCCGACATCCTACCTCAGTTGCACACCACACCCAGGATTCTCATTCATCGAGATATCAATCCTCATTATGTAGCTACCAAAAATTTGCGATCGTTTGTCTTAGAGAATTTTCATGGGCTAATCATACCAGGGGATGGTACAGATTTAGCCTTTTCTGACTTACCAGGAGTAATGCACACAGCACCTTGGTTAATTCGTAACCCAGAAGAATTGCCAGATAAGATGATAGTGCGATCGCATATCCTCAAAGCCAACCCATCCCATAAAACTATCCTAGTTTGTGCCGCCGGACAAGCATCAGAACTATCTTTATTTGGTGAAATTACACTGCATCTACATCACAATTTTCCCAAATGTGCTGTCAGAATTTTAGCTCCTCATTGCCCCCATAACTGCCCAGAAAGCTTGTGGATATCCCATCATCCTGGCATTGAGTGTCTAGGGGCCGCTGATATAGTCATCGGCAGTGCGGGATATAACACGGTTTACGAATGTGCTGCCGTAGGTGTACCGTTGGTAGCGTTAGCCTTACCGCGATTGTATGATCGCCAACAAAAAAGAGCTAGCAAAGGTTACTGGGTGCATAATATCGAAGATGCCATTGTGACAGTGACATTGATCCTACAGCAATTAAAACTAAGAAAGCCATCACCTATACCAACATATACCAATGGTGCAATTGCCGCCATGCGCCACATCATGAAATATGAGTTATAAGTTATAAGTGTTATTCCTAACTTCTAACATTTAATATCATGTCCGTTTAAACACTAATAATATCTGTGAAAGTTGGTAATTAATTAAAGGTAGAAACCAATTACCCATTAGCAATTACCTGTTACCAACAAAACCAACCATATTATTAAGTAACTATCCGCACTTGATATAATCCCTCACCTTTTACCTGTAATGAATCGTGAAGCTACGCAGCCTAATTCCATTTTTTGATGATTCCGTCTCCACCTGGGCATTAGAAGCGCGGTTGCTGCGCTGGTTAACATTTCTCTGGTTATTTTTTGGCTTAACCATACTCTTTTCAGCATCATACGTAGTGGCTGATGTCCGTCAAGGTGATGGATTGTATTACTTTAAGCGGCAAATCCTTTGGGTTTTAGCCTCGCTTATTGGATTTAACATCATTGTCAATCGACCGTTACAGAAAATTCTGGGTATCTCCCATTGGCTACTAGGATTATTCTTACTATTAATTTTCGTTACCCTTGTCCCCGGATTGGGTAAAAAAGCTTTTGATGCAGCCCGTTGGATAGCTATCGGCCCCATTCCCATCCAACCCTCAGAACTCATTAAACCCTTTTTAGTACTGCAAAGCGCCAGATTATTTGGACAGTGGGAAAGGTTGAGTTGGCGAGTAAGACTCACCTGGCTAGGTATTTTTGGGTTAGTCATTTTAGGCATCCTCGCCCAGCCTAACTTAAGTACAGCCGCACTCTGCGGTATGACTATCTGGCTAATTGCCCTAGCTGCCGGCTTACCCTATAAATATTTAGCAGGAACAGCAATTGGTGGATTCTTATTAGCCTTACTCAGTATTAGCATCAAAGAGTATCAACGCAGACGGGTAATGTCATTTCTCAACCCTTGGGCAGACGCGACAGGCGACGGCTATCAGTTAGTACAAAGTCTCTTAGCCGTAGGTTCTGGTAAAACCTGGGGTGCTGGATTTGGGATGTCACAACAAAAGCTATTCTATTTACCCATTCAGGATACCGATTTTATTTTTGCCGTATTCGCAGAAGAATTTGGCTTTGTTGGTAGCATAGTTCTGCTAATATTATTGGCTCTATTTGCTACTCTAGGTTTAGTAGTTGCACTGAAAGCAAAAAATCCCGTTCATCGCTTGGTAGCAATGGGTATAACCATTATTATGGTCGGACAATCATTGTTACATATTGGCGTAGCTACAGGAGCCTTGCCCACAACAGGCTTACCCTTACCTATGTTCAGTTATGGTGGCAACTCCATGATTGCCAGCTTAATCGGTGCAGGTTTGCTAATTCGCGTCGCCAGAGAAAGTAGCGAAGCCGATGTAGTACCACTACGAAGACCGCAAATGGAGAAGAAGCGTCAACGTCGGCGGATGTTTTAACAGTAGTTCGTTGCTAGAAGCATTGATAGGGTTTGCATCGCCAGTTTGGTAAAAAAGATTGAAAAAACCCCCTGTTGTTGGACGCGTCTTTTTATTTCACAAATTGAATGTTTCTGACACTTCCATATCCTGCGCTCATATTGAATCCAACAGCTTGATGAAAGTCATCACGGACAAACTGTAAAGTGATGTCCGTACCTTCCAGTAAATCTTTGTTAATTGGCTTGAGGGTTTCTCGAAGAGAATTTCTTCGATTTAGCAGCAACTCTCCGTCTTCTATAGTGATTCTGTAGGTGACATCTAACTCTTGGCAATAATACTCTCCTGTAAAATCCATCAACTGTTCAGCATCAGGAGGAGCAAAGTCCAGCCGTTGGAAAACGTCCCGTGGTTTGCCATCCACACAAACGTAAAGATGAGAGGGTTCATCTAAACCTGACTCTTCAAATTCAACATAGGGATTAGAAGGGATATCCATGATGACAAAATGATTTGAACTCACAGGAGCAAGTGTAAAGCTCATTCCAGCAAATTCCACGCTTAATTTACCATCTTTGACCAATAACTCCCAAACGGTTCCTGTTTTTAGGTTTTGATAAAAGCCAGTCTTGCTGTCTAAATCAACCGATGGAATTTCTATTATTTGGGTTTGGTGGCTGACAGATTCTATGCTTTGCTCAGTAAAGTCATCAACTAAGTAGATATCTGCGACTTTTCTGGCAAGTTCTGGCGGTTCAGCACTGCCCAAATTTGACAAGCAAATTACAGAGAATCTCTGTTTGGGGAATCGAAGCATCTGTGATCTGTAACCCATCCATCCACCACTGTGGCTGATGGTTTCTAATCCTCGGTAATGCCCTATAACTAAACCAAAGGCATAATCTATCACTTCGCCGCTATTCAATATTCCAGGTGTAATGATTTCTTCGATCAGGTCTTGCCCATATCCTCCTAATTTGTTTTGGTAAAAATTCTGATCCCAGATACATAGATCCTCAACGGTGGTATATATACCACCGTCACCCACGACATCAAAAATAGACATATCAATCCGAAAGCTACCTTCGTCCTTCAGAGAGTAGCCAATCGCTCTATTGCTGACAATCCTTGTGAAATCATCGTGAAAGTGAGTTGTCTTCATCCCAAGGGGACTGAAAATATGCTTATCAGCAAAAACCGCAAGAGATTCTCCGGAGACACGTTTGACAATTTCTGCCAAAAGAAAATATCCTGAGTTGCTGTACAAATGCTCCTCTCCTGGCTTGAAGTTCAATTCTTTTTGACGAGCTATTAAACCAATGATTTCGTTATCAGGATAGTCATTCTCACATTGCATTCCTGCCAACCCCATCAGGGTTAAGTAATCACGAATGCCGCTTGTGTGGTGAATCAGATGCCGCACAGTAATGGGATACTCATATCTGGGTATCTCTGAAATGTAAATTTGGATCTCGTCATCTAAAGAAAGTTTCCCCTTTCTTGCAAGTAAAGCAATGCACATCGCTGTAAACTGCTTGGACGTTGAGGCAATATCAAAGACCGAATTTGGAAAAATCTTTATGTTGTGTTCTAAATCAGCGATACCATAGCCGCGCTTATAGACAGTCTCACCATCTTTGGTGATGGCTAAAGCAAAACCAGGAGAGCCTGGTTTATCCCATTCGGAAAATAATTCATCGACTTTATTTGGTGATGGGAGTGTCATTATTGAAAGCTTAAAAGATGACTTATTTACTTATTATTGTACGAAGCGCCCAACGACCCGCTTCACCCGATGCTAGTGCGATCGCCTGATCTTGTAGTGGTGTATCTAGATTAAAATGTTGCATAAAGATTCTCTTGTGGTGCGGGACAGACAGCACCGGAAGGGCTAGAAGCCCATCCATCCCAAAAGAGAAAGGGGGCGAATTGCCTTGGCGTTAGCCTACCGCTTGCAGTATTGCGAATTGATTTAATCTCCCCCGAACCCCCAACTGTGGCACAATAAAGAACTGTAATAAGAAAAATATTGTTAAGGTAATTTAGTGACTCCAACTGCTCAAACCACGGCAAGCGCGCGTCGCGTGGTATTCCCATTTACGGCAATTGTGGGCCAGGAAGAGATGAAACTGGCGCTGCTGTTGAACGTGATTGATCCCAAAATCGGTGGTGTAATGATTATGGGCGATCGCGGCACAGGTAAATCCACAACTATCCGGGCCCTGGCCGACCTATTGCCAGAAATCCCTGTAGTTGCCAATGACCCCTTCAACAGTGACCCCAGCGACCCCGACTTGATGAGCGATGAAGTCCGGCAAAAATCAGGCGCAGGGGCAGAAATTCCCATAGAATTTAAGAAAGTCCAAATGGTAGACTTGCCCTTAGGCGCTACAGAAGACCGAGTGTGCGGTACTATCGACATCGAAAAAGCTTTATCTGAAGGTGTCAAAGCTTTTGAACCAGGACTCCTCGCTAAAGCAAACAGAGGTATTCTCTACGTCGATGAAGTCAACCTCCTAGATGACCACCTAGTAGACGTACTTCTCGACTCAGCCGCAAGTGGCTGGAACACCGTAGAACGTGAAGGTATTTCCATCCGCCACCCAGCCCGTTTTGTACTCGTCGGTTCAGGAAACCCAGAAGAAGGCGAACTCCGACCCCAATTGCTTGACCGCTTCGGAATGCACGCCGAAATCCACACCGTTAAAGAACCGGCTTTACGTGTGCAAATCGTGGAACAAAGGTCAGAATTTGACCAAAATCCCCCAACATTCCTAGAAAAGTACAACTCTGAGCAAACAGCACTACAAGAGAAAATTGTCAATGCCCAAAAGCTCTTGCCAGAAGTAAAACTAGATTACGACCTGCGGGTAAAAATTTCGGAAGTTTGTTCAGAACTAGATGTAGACGGCTTACGCGGTGACATCGTCACCAACCGCGCCGCCAAAGCCCTCACAGCTTATGAGGGACGCACAGAAGTTACAGTTGACGATATCCGTCGTGTAATTACATTATGTCTGCGTCACCGCCTACGGAAAGACCCCCTAGAATCCATTGATTCTGGCTACAAAGTAGAGAAAGTGTTTGCCCGCATCTTTGGTGTAGAAATACTAGAAGATGAATCTTCACAAAAAAACGGTACAGGTCAAATTAAGACAGGTGTCCGGTAATCACCATCAGTGAACAGTAATAATTAACAACTGTTCACTGAATAAATTCAAATTCAGTACTCAGCATTCACTTGGTACTTGGCAACTCAGCACTGATGAGACATTGGAACTTTTGGTTAAACAGCTTTATTTTAGCTAGCCAATATAACCCACCCCGATTTGTAGAGTTAGTCATGCTGATGCTAGCGATCGCCATGTTAGCCATTGCCGTGATTTTACCAGACAAACCTTATTTAATACTGGGCTTAAGCTTCGTAGTGGGTGCATCCATTTCCATCTTAGTACGAGAAGCGATCGCCCCCTCACCCGAAAACAAAGTCACCCAACTCACAGCCTTACTCCTACTCTTCATCAGCCTTTATGGTTTCGCTGACTTACTCAAAACTCTTTAATTTAGTCAATAGTTATGAGTCATGAGTAATGACATCTCACAATTGTACAGACGCGATTAATCGCGTCTCTGATTAATCGCGTCTCTAATTACTCTCCCCACCCTTGCATTTCCACTAACTCCATACACAAATTATTAATTGCTTCTAAATCAGGTTTATGGGGTATAGTTGACTGTTCATAAGCCGCATCCATTTGAGCAACTAAATCATTAGCCATTTCCATCACCTGCTGATAAGAATACTCACCCTTGAGGATAGCTTTTAAATCCTCAACATCACCCGCAACTCTCCTATCTACAGTTATTTCTCCAGTCTTTAATATTTCCAAACCACTGCGTAACAAGCGAATGCAGTGCATCCCATGCTTGAGATCAAAGCCAGACTTCCTCTCCATCTCCGCCCTAGCCGGGTTACGATTTTCTTGCCAACTTAAATAAGCTTTCCATTCCCTCAAAGCTATTTGGTAATTTTGGCTTTTTTGTAACAACCGAATAAAATCTTTACGGCTATTAGTTAAATTTTGCGTATACTCTAAACTTTCATCAGGTAAAGTATACTGTTTTAGCACTCCTTTAAAATCAATATCAGCAGTTAATAACTTATATAATTGTTCTGCCTCTTCTAGAAATTCAATTCGACCTCTAATCAAAGTATAAAGATACTCTAAAAAAGCATTCAAATCATCCTTAATTAGTGGCGCTTCATCTTCTATGCCAAAATCAGATGGTAGTGGTTTCTTCTCTGGTGGATTTAACAACCACTTACGGTGAGTCTCCATCTTTTTAATTTGAGCAAAAGCATAGCCTGAATAAGTATGTTTAACCTTTTTACTTAAAAATAATTTCCGATGATTGATTAAATGTTGTCCGACACCCGTTAACACAGGATACTCATTTAACCATAACAACTCCAAAACATTAGGATTAGCTCCCGATAACAACTGAAGTATTTTCCTTAATTCGTATATAACCGTGTCTTTATTCCCATCCAGCAAAGGAAATATTCCCGGCTCATCCCAGCCTGCATCCTTTTGTTCTATGTGGTCAAATCCCAAATAATATCTTTTAGGTGCAATAAACACCCCCCGAAAATCTAAATCAGAATCAGGGCGATTTAGTCCATACCCGTGGCTACCAGCCAAACCAACTAAAATAGTTCTTTTTTCAACTTCAATTCTTTTCATATTTATAAATTAAAATATAGGCTCTTTATACCCGATTATTTGGTAATCTCATACTTCACCTTCACCCAACCAAAATTCATCCGGTAAAGGATCATTAAAATCATCACTCATCCAAACTTCTCCTAATTGAGTGTCTTACTTTAATGTTACTGTTACAGGCTGTACTATGGGCTTATGCCAATTCGTCATTCAGAAAATTACTGGCATCGATTATTTACACAACTCCCCACTCCCTCATAAAAAAAGGGAAAATCTGAGCCAGGAGATCCTTTGCTCAGACTTGTTGGTGCTGTTCTGTGTCATTGTTTACTACATCAAGCACTTTTGAGATTTCGCAAATTTCGCCAAAATTAATTGATAAGTTCTTTATTTGAAAATTTTCCAGCTATATCCTCAAAAACTATAGATAAAAGATTGACCTAATGCTGGCTAATAACATACAATTTTGGATTGTCTGTCTAATTACCTGCTCGGATCAGGTAGACATACTACAAAAGCTGGTAAATCAAAACTAGCTACCTGTACGGCAACCTCAAGGACAATTTCATGGCTTACGCGATTATTGAGACTGGTGGCAAGCAAGTGCGAGTTGAGCCAGGTCGTTTTTACGATATTGAACTCCTCTCTGCCGAACCAGATGAAAAAGTTACAATAGAGTCTGTATTACTAGTGCAGAATGACGGTGAAGTCACCATTGGACAACCGTTAGTAGCTGGGGCAACAGTGCAAGGAACGGTGTTGCGGCATCTTAGAGGTCGCAAAGTCCTGGTTTATAAAATGAAGCCGAAAAAGAAAACCCGCAAAAAACGGGGGCATCGCCAGGAAATCACCAGACTTTTAATAGATTCCATCACTTTTAACGGCACAGTCTTAACAGCACCTACTGCAAGTGCGGAAACTGCTGATGCTACCCCAGATACAGAAACTGCTGCTGAATAATAGTAAAGAAGCAATAAAAAGGAAATTATGGCTCACAAGAAAGGAACAGGTAGTACACGCAACGGTCGTGATTCTAACGCCCAGCGTCTGGGTGTAAAGCGCTTTGGCGGACAAGCCGTTATTGCAGGTAACATTCTCGTGCGTCAACGTGGAACCAAGTTTCATGCTGGTAACAATGTTGGCATCGGTAAAGATGATACTTTGTTTGCCTTGGTTGATGGTGTAGTTACCTTTGAACGCAAAGGCAAATCCCGCAAGAAAGTTAGCGTTTACCCAGCAGCTGCCGCAGCAGAAGCAGTAGCAGGCTAAATTATCAAGGTGGGCATTATCCGCTCACCTTGTTTGTAGTTAATACTTTAGTTCTTAAATTGGGTCTGGAGTGCCTACTAAAAACCTAACATTATCTTTTGGGTTAACAGCATATTTGTAAATGCTCCTAACCCTACCCCAGCAATTGAAACAATCAATGTAGCTATAAAAGCTTGCCATTCTGTAAACCCATCTGCTTGAAAGTCGATTCTTGCTAAGAGAGCGGCAGAAATGACAAGCAGTGTATCAAGAAACACGCGAAACCAAGCTATCATTATAAAAAATAAGAAGGCTCCGGCTACAGCAACGAAAAAACTCCTAATACTGGAAGCAAGTAAAACACTAGAGTAATCAGCTATCTTTGGATAAGGGGCAGTGATGCTTCCTATCAAGAAAAATATTGCTAACACAAGAATACCCCAGACAGCCCAAGGTGCTTTCATGTCGGACAATACCCAACCCAAAGTGCTGTAGCTCAAAAGTAGTAGCGTTAGGGCTGTCCAAGGGAGTTTATTCAAAATTGACATGGGTGGGTATCGCTATTAGCAGAGCAATCTACATTTGTAATACTTAATTAGAATTATACCTATGGTAGGCATTGCCCACCATACAGATACTTAAGTTTGTTTAATAATCGAATCGGATTCCTATACATTTGTAGGTGATATTCATCCGAGACTCAAAAATCTGTTTCCTGATTAAGGCAAGTTTTGTTACGGTTGTCTGATTTCAAAATACGACAAGAAGCACACTGTACTTAGAAACCAGCAAAAAACCTAATTTGCTTGGATGGATTTTGACTGCGATCGCTTAGACTATTAGTTTATCATCCTATTTTTTCTATATGCAATCAATAGGTTGTCAGTCTCTGACAAAAGTTTAAACAACTTTTGCAGAGATTACGGTAAAAACTAGTTAAATATTTTAGTAAACATTTGTAAACTATTAGCAGCCGAGTAGCGAAGTATCACATCGTGTTCAAGGAATGACCATGAAACAAATTGTTATTGCAGAGCGGATATGCCTTATTGGTCATATCGTCTCGATGTTTTTTGGACTAGTAGGGATACTACTAGTTGTACCTAATGCCGAGGTGCTGTTCCATCTATCTGAGTTTGGACAGACAGCCATGCAGTGGAGTATGGCTGGTGGTGGTGTAGTTTACATGATTTTGGGGGCAGCGGCCGTATTTTTATATGCCCTGCGAACATTAGGGTTAGGTCGTACCTTGGGTTTTATGCTACCTGCTGTACTCATCTCCTTAACTAGTGAACTGCTAGGAACCAGCACAGGCTTTCCTTTCGGTCACTACAGTTATTTAAGTGGCTTGGGCTATAAAATCGCTGGTTTAGTACCGTTCACAATTCCCTTGTCATGGTTTTACGTAGGATGTTCCTCATACCTGTTGGGGCGTGCTGGTTTAGAAGTAGATAAAAAACCCACTTTGTTACGCCATATCGGTGCTATTGGTTTGGGTTCATTACTACTCACCTCATGGGATTTTGTACTTGACCCTGCCATGAGCCAAACTTCACTACCTTTCTGGTATTGGCAACAACCAGGCCCTTTCTTTGGAATGCCCTATCAAAACTTTGCTGGTTGGTTAGGTACAGGTGCAGTATTCATGACAGTGGCTGCTGTATTGTGGAGAAATAGTCCGATCAAATTTGAGCGATCGCAGCTTAATGTACCTTTAATAGTTTATTTAGGTAACTTTGGTTTTGCTACCGTCATGAGCTTGGCAGCAGGCTTCTCTATCCCTGTATTGTTAGGCGTAGTGTTAGGTGTAGCCCCAGCGCTAGCTTTATGGTGGAAAGGCTCATCTGCATCAAACCAGATCAGCGTAGAAACATCTACGACAGAAGTCTCCATAGCCAGCAGCATTAAGGCTGTGAATTAGGGACTGGGGACTGGTGAGTCAGCGCGGTCTTGGGGGTTTCCCTCATAAGCGACTGACGAACCCCGAAGGGGGGACTGGGGATTGGGGACTGGGAAAAAGCAGGGAGAAGGTAATATAAATTATCGTTCTGCACTCAGTACTAGCAGATTGCCTCGCTACCGCTCTCAGGACTCATTACTCAGCACTCAGCACTCCTGAATACCTAACTCAAAATTAACAACATTTTTGTTTATAGTAGCGATTCCAGTTGCAAAGTATTTTTATCGTGGATAACGCTTTGACAGCAGCAAGCGCCTTGGCGCTTCTGTTACTAATCATCCAAGTGCCAGCAACAGCAATTCTGCTGTCTCGTCTATTTAAGGGGCCAAGAAGGTTATCCCCAATTCAACCCCAACAACCCACACCAGAACTGTTGGGCAATGTGAGCGTTGTTGTTCCCACACTGAATGAAGCCCTGCGTATCAGTCCTTTGTTAGCTGGTTTGAGTCGCCAGAGTTACGAAGTTCGGGAAGTAATTGTTGTAGACAGTAAATCCCAAGATGGCACTCCCGACTTAGTAAAAGCTGCACAGCAGCAAGACCCGCGCTTTCGCCTCATCAATGATGATCCTTTGCCCTCTAATTGGGTAGGAAGACCTTGGGCATTGCATAACGGCTTTTTGTATAGCTCAGAAGATAGTCAGTGGTTCTTGGGCATGGATGCTGACACTCAACCCCATCCTGGTTTAGTTGCTAGTTTAGTGAAAATAGCCCAGTCCCAGGAATACGACTTAGTATCCCTATCACCCCAGTTCATTCTTCAGTATCCGGGTGAGTGCTTGTTGCAACCCGCCTTGTTGATGACTCTTCTTTACCGATTTGATCCCGCAGGCATTACCACAGACCAACCAGAAAGGGTAATGGCTAACGGACAATGTTTTTTATGCCGTCGCTCTGTATTAGCTGCTGTGGGTGGCTACAGTAGCGCTAGTAGCTCTTTTTGTGACGATGTTACCCTGGCACGTCATATTGCAGCCCAAGGCTTTAAGGTGGGCTTTTTAGATGGGGCTAAGGTATTGAAAGTGAGAATGTATGAAGGGGCGTTAGAAACTTGGAAGGAATGGGGACGCAGCCTTGATTTGAAAGATGCCTCTCCCCGCGCTCAAATTTGGGGAGATTTATGGTTACTATCGGCAGTACAAGGCTTACCTTTATTGATTGTAACTGGTTACTTGCTGATTGGTTCTTGGCAATTACTGTTGCCTGTGAAGTTGTTGTTGGGACTGAATGTATGTTTACTGGTGATTCGCTTTGCTATGCTGTTGGCGATCGCTCCTTCCTACGACCGTCAAAACGCTAAAGCTGGCTGGCTGTTTTGGTTATCACCCTTGGCCGATGCTTTAGCCGTTCTGCGAATCTTCTTATCTGCTTTTCGCACTCCCAGGGAATGGAGAGGTAGAACTTATAGCAAGGAGTAGTGAATGCTGAGTAGAGAGCAATAATTTCTGCCTCTAGTTTCCCAAGACCCTATCCCCAATTACTCATTCATCTTCACCCCCCAAGCGATCGCCTCGCTCTAATTCCCAGAGAATTTGATTACCCTCACGGCGTACCCGTGAAACAATCCAGTTGCGCCAACGCCACTGATCTCCCCTACTGGTAACAGCACTGGCGTGGACATCCATTAAGTCTGCCAACTCAGAACTGGTGATTAAATAACCTTTCGCCGCAATTTCGTCTGCAATATGCAGGGTTTCTACTAAGTTGCGGAGTTGTTCCACCCGCTTTTCCGGCGGGTTTTCCTCGATTGTAGCCGCAACGTGTGCGGTAGATGGTTCCATAGTGTTGATATTTGACGCAGAAGTACTGATTTCTTGTGTCGTTTTGTGAACTATTGTAGAGGTTGTAACATGATCAGGTACTTTAACTACATTTATTTTACTGATGTCAGGTAAAGATTTATGAGCATGACGGGTGGATAACTGTTGTAGAGAGGGCATTCTACCAGTTGCAAAACAGCGAGCAATCACATCACAACGTTCGTTACCGATGTTGCCAGAATGACCGCGAACATGATGCCAATTTACCTTACGGCTATTTAATTCATCTAAAGTTTCTAGAAGGTCTTGATTCTGAACTGGGTTACCATCAGATTTTTTCCAGCCCTTTTTTTTCCAACCTTTTACCCATTTGGTAACGCAGTTAATTAGATACTCACTATCGGTATAGAGGGTAATGGGTTCAGTTTGTCCAGAGTCGTGGAGAAATTTGAGAGCTGCGATCGCTGCCTGCATCTCCATCTTATTATTGGTGGTATGCTTGGCAGCATCGCCCATTTCGTGAACTGAGCCATCACTAAAATAGACAACTACACCCCAGCCCCCAGGGCCAGGATTGCCAGTGCAAGCGCCATCAGTGTATATACTTTCAATTATCGGTTGGGTAGACATAGTAAAAATATCAAAGCACAGAGCGAATAGGTATTAGCCATGAAATGCTAATTTCCTTAATAACGAATGCGTGGGTCAACGTAAGCATTGAGAATATCGATTAAAATACTTGCTGACACTACGATCGCCCCAAAAAATACCAGCACACCTTGGACTGTGGGATAATCGCGATCGGAGATTGCCTGATATAACCGATTTGCCAACCCAGGCCAGGAAAATGTCACTTCAGTCAAAATCGCCCCACCCAGCAGGGAAGCAAAGGTTAATCCCAGAACAGTAATTACCGGAATCAGCGCATTTTTTAAGGCGTGCGACACCAAAATTTTATTTTCTGCAATTCCTCTAGCTCTAGCTGCTTCTACATAATCCGCTTTTAGGGTTTGCTTTAAATTGACTCTGACAATACGCTCAAAAATTCCACTCAACAAAATTCCTAAAGTTAGACAAGGGAGGGCTAAATGATGCAACGATGTGAAAAACTGCGTCAAGTTACCACTGAGCAAACTATCAACTGTATATAAACCAGTGAATGTAGGCGGGGGTGGAAGATTGGGCGGAAAACGATTGGAATTGGGAAACCAACCCAACTGCACGGAAAAAATTAACTGTAGCAGCATTCCCGCCCAAAACATAGGGAGCGCATAAGTAATAATCCCAAATAATCTTCCGCCAATATCAAATGAAGTTCCCGGACGAGAAGCAGAAAGCGTCCCTACCAAAATTCCCACAATCAGAGCCACCGCCATACTAAACACAGCTAACTCAACTGTCGCTGGAAAATATTGTCCAATGATATTCCAGACGTGCTGTCCTCGACTTGTCAAAGATGTCCCTAAATCAAAATGCAGTAAACTACCCAAATAATTTAGGTATTGTATAAATAAAGGTCGGTTTAAACCCAGTTGTTCTCGATATTGCTCTTTCACGCTTTCTGAAGCACGCCCACCAAGAATTGCATCTACTGGGTCACCTGGTGTAGCTCTGAGTAATAAAAATACAATCGTAATAATAGTTAGCAGTTGCAGGGGTGCAAACAGTAACCGAGAGACAATGTAGTATTGTAAGGCTTTGGAGCGAGACATAAATGTTTAGTCATTGGTCATTGGTCATCGGTCGTTGGTCATCTGTCATCGGTCATTGGTCATCGGTCAAAAATCAATAGTCGTTAGTGATTAGTCAGTTATTTAGATTACGGACTAATTACTAATGACTATGGACTGTTGACTATGGACTGTTGACTATGAACTATTGACCTTTGACTATCGACTTATAAACGAGAATTTGCGATGGGTCAAGTTGTACACTGCTGACACCTTTTTGAGCAAACACATAGTCTTTGCTTTGCCATAAAGGAATGTAAGGAATATCAGTTGATAATTGAGTTTGAATTTCTGTAAATAGTTTCTGACGGGTTGCGGGATTTTGCTCTTGACGTTGCTGGTCGATTAATTTGTTGACAGCTTGGTTATAGTAAAAAGAACCTTGAGTTTGGCTACCGCCCTCTTCACATCCTTTAGCAACTGACCCTTTCTGACAAGCTAAGAATGGCTGTACATAATTATCTGGGTCTAAAAAGTCGGGATACCAATCAACTAAAGCTGCTGGATATACACCCTTTGAGATGTCCTTATAAAAGGTAGCACCTTCAACGGTACTAACTTCAAACTGAAGTATACCACCAAGGTTTTGCTCGGCGATCGCTTTTAAGGTCTGGGCTGCCAAACTGCGAGTGGCGGAACTAGCGGGATACCAAATCTGTACTTTTGCTGGATTTTCAGGAGAAAACCCCGCCGCAGTTAGCAACTGTTTAGCTTTATCAAAGTTTGCATCACCATACTTTTCTTTAAAGATTGGTTGGGACACATCAAAAGTGGTAGGAATTAAGCTATAAAGTGGTTCAGCTTGACCAAATAAAGCTCTTTGATTTAAAAGTTGACGGTCAATAATTGTCGCTACTGCTTGTCTGACTTCTAGTTTATCTAAAGGCTCTTGATTGCGATTCAAAGCCATAAAAGTAACAACACTGCCTTGAGATGTTATCCCTTGCCAATCTCCTTTTTTAGCACCTGCTTCTAAGCTTTTAATTTGGTCTGGTTGTAGAGACTGATAAGCTACATCTACCGCACCAGTACGGAAAGCATTAAATAGATTTACCGGACTAGTTTGAATCTGTACATTAATGCCTTGATTTTTGGGTTTTTCTCCCCAATATTTATCAAATACATCAAAGCGTAGTGAATCTGTACCATATTGCGCCAATTTGTAAGGGCCAGTCCCTACAAAAGTATCTGGTTTAAACTTTCCTGCACCTAGTTCATAAGCTGTGGGTGAAACTGCACAAACTCCAGAAAATGCTAACAGTGAGGGAAAAGCTGCAAAGGGTTTTTTTAGTTGAATTGTTAGCTCATAATCGCCTGTAGCTTTCACTGAAGCTATGGTATCAGCTAGTAAGAACGAGGGTTTGCCTTTATTTTCAATAAAGCGCTGGATACTAAATTCCATTGCTTTAGCATTGAAAGCAGTACCATCGTGAAAAAGCACTCCCTGACGTAAGGGTATGGTATAAGTCAAACCATCCTGGCTAACTTTTGGTAGTGCTGTAGCCAATTGTGGCTGAATTACTGTACTACCTGGTTCATAAGTATAGAGGCGATCGCTCATATTAAACACTAAACCCAAAGAGGCTAATTCATACGCATCAGCCGGATCTAAGGTTCGTGGTTTGAGTGTCGTCCCCACTGTAATTCGACCATCCCCTGAGGGACTATTAGTAGCACTTGATGTTGGTGTAGTTGTTTGTTGGCGAGGAGTGCAACTGATAACCAAAACTAAACAGAGACAGAATAAAGAGAAGAATTTTGTCATCCGTCCCCACTGTCTCCCAGACAAAGCAAACCAGTTCATAGTGTCCCAAATTTTTGCAATTAGCGGTCAGCAATTATACTATATAAATTATCTTTTATACCTTATTTCTCAAAAATCAACTACGCGATCGCTTTGGAGAAATTTAAAACCCCTACACCCTCACACCCAGTCTCAACGGACAATCATAGATGTGTAAGTCCTAATATATATTATTTAATTTTATTTAAATTTAATTGAGCTAATTCATATTCAGTAACTACGAAACAATTTTTATCTATTCAAGTTTTTTATTATTGAGTAAAATTGTTATAGCTTCATAGCCTGTCAGGGAAGGTATTTTGTGAAACAATTTGAGTGATTACGGTATATTGAATCAACGATTTGCCTATTGTCACTTAATTGCCAAACACGCCAATAACTACTACCGAATCCTAACTCAAAGAGAAATTACCGGTTGGGCATTGTGTGATATTACAGTTTCTCTTCCAGAGTCAGGTTTATCTAAATACAAGTGTTATCAGCAATTAGTCGAATCGTTTTGACTAATTGAATTCTATGTTTATACGTCATCCACTTGTGATGATTGCAAAATTATCAACAGCAGATTAAAAGTTGCAAAAGTGAGAATAAAACAGTGAAATATTTCTTTCTTTCCGAAGGATGGACTATTGGCAGAGTTTGGGGATCTGATGGATTGTGGCAGATCACTGCATGGCGCAGATCACCAGAAATTCAGCGATTAAATATTTGTTTGGTAGAAAACAACGAATTAATGTGGCTTTATCGCATTGAAGAAGCCGTAATCACCGTAGAAGTCAAGCCAACCACATCTGTCTTAGTTAACCAAACCATCGGGCAAGTAGTTCTCAAACGGCTAATGACTGCCGAACAAGTAATTGAACGCCTGGGTACAGGTGAGGCAAAGTGCCAGTTGCAAAATATTCAATCAGTCGTCTAGTAGATGCAAAGAGGGATTAGGGACTGAAATTATTACTCAAGGCTTAGGACTATTCTCTCTTTGTAAAGATTTATAAACATACTTAGCATAACTTGTAACGGCGATTTGTGGGAAGATAAAGCCTAGTAGGGAAGCGATACCCACGGTGAACTCTGCTAACGCATCAATGGACACGCTTGCAAACGGTTCCATCAATAGTTACACTTTTTAAAACATTCTCATTTTTACTTGGCGATCGCCACCCTCTAGGGACACAATCCCAAAACGGTTGAAAATCGCCAAATAATCCACTCTCTGAACTTAATAAAATTCAGGTGTGGTAAAGGATCAGACTCTGGCAATAAAAAAAATTTCAGAGAAGTCCGAGGTGAGGCTTCCAACCTTGGAACCTTAACTAAAGAAAATTGTTTTGTAAACATAACTCATCGAGGAGGAGCGTAGTCGATGGGACTACCCTGGTACCGAGTACATACAGTAGTTCTGAATGACCCAGGGCGACTGATTTCTGTACACTTGATGCACACAGCCCTGGTGGCAGGTTGGGCTGGTTCGATGGCACTATACGAACTAGCTATTTATGACCCCAGCGATCCGGTTCTCAACCCGATGTGGCGGCAAGGGATGTTCGTGCTACCCTTCATGGCACGGTTAGGAGTTACCCAATCTTGGGGCGGTTGGAGCGTTACTGGTGGTACAGCAACTGACCCTGGCTTCTGGTCATTTGAAGGGGTTGCCGCAGCCCACATCGTGCTTTCTGGTTTATTATTCCTAGCTGCCGTTTGGCACTGGGTTTACTGGGATTTGGAACTCTTTAGAGATCCTCGTACCGGTGAACCTGCGCTAGATTTGCCAAAAATGTTTGGCATTCACCTGTTCTTATCCGGTTTACTCTGTTTCGGCTTTGGTGCTTTCCACCTCACAGGCTTATTCGGCCCTGGAATGTGGATTTCTGACCCCTATGGAATCACTGGCAGCGTCCAGCCAGTAGCGCCCGAATGGGGTCCAGATGGATTTAACCCATTTAACCCTGGTGGCGTAGTGGCTCACCACATTGCGGCTGGGATTGTCGGTATCATTGCAGGTTTATTCCACCTCACTGTCAGACCCCCTGAAAGGCTTTACAAAGCTTTACGGATGGGTAACATTGAAACCGTACTCTCCAGCAGTATTGCCGCAGTATTCTTCGCAGCTTTCGTAGTTGCAGGAACCATGTGGTACGGCAACGCTACTACACCCATCGAACTGTTTGGACCCACACGCTATCAATGGGATCAAGGCTACTTCCATCAAGAAATTGAGCGCCGTGTGCAATCAAGCGTAGCTCAAGGTGCAAGCCTTTCCGAAGCTTGGTCACAGATTCCCGAAAAACTAGCTTTCTATGATTACGTCGGTAACAGCCCCGCTAAAGGTGGTTTGTTCCGGACAGGGCCAATGGTTAAGGGTGATGGTATTGCCCAATCTTGGCAAGGTCACGGAGTATTCAAAGATGCTGAAGGCCGGGAATTGACAGTACGTCGTCTGCCCAACTTCTTTGAAACCTTCCCAGTAATCTTGACAGATGCTGATGGTGTTGTCCGCGCTGACATCCCCTTCCGTCGAGCAGAATCCAAGTATAGCTTTGAACAATCAGGCGTAACAGTTAGCTTCTACGGTGGCGATTTGGACGGTAAAACCTTTACTGATCCCGCCGATGTGAAGAAATATGCCCGTAAAGCTCAAGGCGGAGAAATATTTGAATTCGACCGCGAAACCTTAAACTCTGACGGTGTATTCCGTACATCCCCCAGAGGTTGGTTTACCTTTGGTCACGCTGTATTTGCTTTGTTATTCTTCTTTGGCCACCTCTGGCACGGCGCTCGGACAATATACCGAGACGTATTCGCCGGTGTGGAAGCCGATCTAGAAGAACAAGTAGAGTGGGGTCTATTCCAGAAAGTGGGTGACAAATCAACCCGCGTCCGGAAGGAAGCTTAATTTTAGGGACTGGGGACTGGGGACTGGGAAATATACCGAGTACCTAGTACCCAGTACCCAATACCCAATACCTAAGCAGGAGTTTTTAATATGGAAAGCGTTGCTTACATTCTAATTTTGACCCTAGCAATAGGCGTTCTCTTTTTTGCGATCGCATTCCGCGAACCACCCCGCATTGAGAAAAAAGAAGAGAAATAAGGCAGCTAATGCCCACTTTCTCAGTCAAATAAAGAAAATATCCGTTGTTTTTCTCAAGAAAAGCAACGGATATTTTCGATAAATACATCCCTATCTCTAAGCCATAGAAAACAAGAAAAATTCATTTATATGGTTAATTACTTAACAACTATTCCATATTTATTTGTGATATAATCTTTTTTCTGGAAGTTAATATGTGTGAACACTAGCTTTTCTGCGCTAGGATTAGACAGAGATATAGGTGTACACTACCAACTCAGGCAGTTGCATACACATGGCTATTATGGCATAACCATTACGGAGACTAGAACCAGGAACACAACAGCATGGTCAATCAGAATTTAACCGCTACAGAAATTGGATTCACTCACGAAGATTTCGCTGCCCTACTTGACAAATACGACTATCACTTTAGCCCAGGAGATGTCGTACCAGGTACAGTTTTTAGTATAGAACCGCGCGGCGCTCTGATTGACATAGGTGCTAAAACAGCAGCTTATATACCTATACAAGAAATGTCTATAAACCGGGTCGATGCCCCGGAAGAAGTTTTACAATCAAACGAAACAAGAGAATTTTTCATCCTCACCGATGAAAACGAAGATGGACAACTAACCCTTTCCATCCGCAGAATTGAATATATGCGTGCTTGGGAGCGAGTGCGCCAGTTACAAGCAGAAGATGCTACAGTGCGCTCTGGTGTATTTGCCACCAATCGTGGGGGGGCGTTGGTCAGAATTGAAGGACTACGGGGCTTTATTCCTGGTTCTCACATCAGCACCCGCAAACCCAAAGAAGAATTAGTAGGTGAAGAACTGCCTTTAAAATTCCTAGAAGTAGACGAAGAACGTAACCGCTTAGTTCTCTCTCACCGTCGCGCGTTAGTTGAGCGCAAGATGAACCGCCTAGAAGTGGGCGAAGTCGTCATCGGTACAGTACGTGGTATCAAACCCTACGGTGCATTCATCGACATCGGTGGTGTTAGCGGCTTGCTGCACATCTCGGAAATTTCTCACGAGCATATCGATACACCTCACAGTGTATTTAACGTCAATGATGAAGTGAAAGTGATGATCATTGACTTGGATGCAGAAAGAGGCAGAATATCTCTCTCTACTAAACAGCTGGAACCAGAACCCGGTGACATGATTAAAAACCGTGATTTGGTTTATGATAAAGCCGAAGAAATGGCAGCTAAGTATAGAGAACAACTGCTGGCTAAACAACAAGGTATCGCCCTACCCGCAGAAGGTGCAGAAGATTTGATTGAGGAAGAAATTCCCTCTGCAACTGAAGATGCTGTAGCTGAAGAAGAAATTTCAGCAGTTGAGGAAATCCCAGCAGCTATTGAAGACTAATACAGTTGTAGTTTCATTAACAACATCAATAAATTTTTAAAAGAGGGATTTTCCCTCTTTTTTATTTTGACTTTTTATGGGGCTTAATTTTGTGACTACTATTAAATGTAGAGATATCGCATTTACTAATATTCAAGCGATTTTATTTGATAAAAACGGTACTTTAGAAAATTCAGAAGTCTATTTGCGATCGCTTGGACAAAAAGCAGCGAGAATTATAGATGCCCAAGTACCAGGAATTGGCGAACCTTTATTAATGGCCTTTGGTATTAACGGCGATACACTCGACCCAGCCGGCTTAATGTCGGTAGCCAGTCGCCGCGAAACAGAAATAGCCACAGCCGCCTATATTGCCGAAACTGGGAAAGGATGGTTTGAGTCATTAAAAATAGCGCGTCAAGCCTTAGATGATGCCGAAAAATATATTGGTGTAACTCCTGCACCTCTTTTCACTGGTGCATTGGAAGTATTGCAATCTCTCTCTCAAGCCGGACTAAAACTTGGCATTGTTTCAGCAGCAACAACATCAGAAGTAAAAAACTTTGTCGCACAACATAACTTAAGTAGTTATATCCAAGCCCAAATAGGCGTAGATGACGGCCCTAGTAAGCCAGACCCCATATTATTTCTACAAGCTTGCCAAGCTTTAGGAGTAGAACCAGAAGCCACATTAATGATAGGTGACGCTGTAGGTGATATGCAAATGGCTCGTAACGCTCAAGCCGCAGGTTGTATTGGTATTACTTGGGTGAATAAACCAGAGAATGTCCAAGGTGCAGATGTAGTGATTAATCAGCTAGAGGAGATTCAAATTTTAGAAAGCTAACGGTTAGCAAATCAAGAGTTTAGCAATCAGGACTTACGCACAGAGATTATTTGCTCAGAAGGGGTGTAAGGGTATGAGGGTATAGGGGTGTAAGGGTTTTGAACACCTACACCCCTATACCCCTATACCCTCGCCCAAACCCTTGATTCTTCGTATCACTGCGTAAGTCCTAGCAATAAGCCATAATGACAAATTACGAATTAAGTTAAACTTGCATTGAGACTCATCATGGAGAAACCCTGATGCTACAAGTAAAACATCGCTTTCAAAGCTTTGACGAGTACCTATCTTATGATGATGGCACGGATAAACTCTATGAGTTGTTTAATGGAGAATTAATCGAAATGCCTCCAGAATCGGGAACTAATGTTCAAATTGCAAATCGCCTTTTCCTCATTTTTGCCTTGCTTGTAGGAATTGATCGAGTTCGCGGACATGGTTTAGAACTGGAAGTAAGAGGAGAACCCAGAAACCGTTATCCTGACCTAACCATTATTCGAGAAGAGCATATTCAGCAGTTAGCCAAGCGCAATACTATTCGTCTATCAATGCTACCTCCGCTATTAGTAATTGAAGTGGTTAGCCCTGGAGAATTGCAACGAGATAGAGATTTCATTGCCAAGCGATCGCAGTATCAAGATTGTGGTATTCCTGAATATTGGATTATTGACCCCGAAACTAAAACTTTATTAGTCTTAGAACTAACTGGTAAGACATACACGGAGATAGGTAACTTTTCTGGTGATGATTTAGTTGTATCTCCACAATTTAACCAACTAAATCTCAAAGTATCGCAAATATTTGAATCAGTAAATCTAGCTTAAACAATCAGCCTTAAGTTTATTTTTTGATATCAAGCTAAATATTTAGTATTTATAGGCAACTAGCCATGCAAAACACAGAAACGACATTACAACTTCGTCTGTGGACAGTTGAAGAATACCACCGGATGGCTGAAGCTGGTATTTTTGGTGCAGATGAACGGGTGGAACTTCTAGAAGGAAAGATTATTTGGATGATTGCTAAAGGAACAGCTCATCGATCGGCAGTAGGAAGAACAGATTACTTACTCAAAAATATTTTAGGAGAACGTGCATGGGTATCTATTCAAGATCCAATCAAGTTAAACGATCGCTCTGAACCAGAACCCGATATTGCTGTTGTCAAAATAGATCCTTTAGACTACGCAGACCACCACCCTACACCATCTGAAGTTTACCTGATTATTGAAGTAGCTGATAGCAGTCTGAAACTAGATTGTGTAACTAAATCTCAGGCTTATTCCCAAGCAGGAATTACTGATTATTGGGTGTTAGATGTAATTAATCGCCAATTGCAAGTTTTTCGGCAACCGACTCCACAAGGCTACGAAAGCAAAGTAGTTTTGGCAGAAGATGCAACGATCGCACCCTTAG
Source organism: Anabaena sp. CCY 9910 (assembly GCF_963920875.1). Classification (NCBI taxonomy): domain Bacteria; kingdom Bacillati; phylum Cyanobacteriota; class Cyanophyceae; order Nostocales; family Nostocaceae; genus Anabaena; species Anabaena sp. CCY 9910. The sequence goes on from NZ_CAWUDJ010000019.1 coordinate 107,948, forward strand.
AGTTTCCCGATTTGCAGATTGCGGTTTTGGATATGTTACCACCAGTCAAGAAGTCATGATGAAGGCGATCGCCTCATTTTTTATTGCCAGCGATCGCTTTTCTCAACTAGAGATATCAGATCAGTAAATTGTTGCTATGTTTACTAAACTCGTGAATTCCAAGGACCCCAAATTGCGAAGGTAATACCAGGGCCCTGCATATTGACAAACAGAGTCTGACCATCAGGAGAGAAGCAAGCTCCAGCAAACTCACTACTACCACCCTCAAAGTTGTTACGTACCAAATTATATAGTTTTCCTTCAGGAGTTACACCTCTCACGTAATTGGGAGCGGCGCCATCTTCACAGAGAATAAGATCGCCAAAAGGTGCAATACAAATGTTGTCGGGCGCACGAAGATCAGATGCACCTGGAGACTGTACAAACAGTTGAAGCGTATTAGTAGCAGGAACATAACGGAAAACTTGACCAAGACCTCCAGGCCCACCACTGGTACAACAGAAGTACAATTCACCATTACCGTACCAAATACCTTCCCCACGGGCAAATCTAGCTGCTCCTAACTCACGACCTTGTACGCGGACATTATCTGTAGTTGGGTCGGGTTCAGGAATGTCTACCCAGTCTATGTTTGTCCATGTTTGTCCTGTATTGAAACCAGTAGCAGTGTTAACACTATTAATGCTACCAGGAGTGCCGCCTATTCTCAGTGCTTGGAGTTTACCACCTAGTGCTAATTGGCCGGGTACATTGGGGATGAAACGGTAGAATAGACTACTTCCGCTATCTTCGGTCTGGTAAACAATTCCAGTTGCAGGATCTACAGCTATAGCTTCGTGATTAAACCGTCCCATTGCCTTGAGAGGAACTGCCTGTACAGGACCAGTTGCACTAGCTGGAACTTCAAAGTTATAACCGTGGAACTTTGTAGACCCATCAGTGCTAGTAGGTGTGCTGACATTTTCTTCACAAGTAATCCATGAACCCCAAGGAGTTGGACCACCTGCACAGTTACGAATAGTTCCACCAAGAGTAGCAAACTGTTTAATTAGCTGGCGATTAGCACCGATAACCAAGTTGGTAGTACCACCTCTACTAGCAGAATCGTAGCCGTAGCCTTGGGGTACGATTACTTGTGTTCCAGAATTGTTGCTCAATTCGTGGTTACAAACCAATATTGTTGTGCCTCTGGGCCCTGGGAAAGCTGCCATACCATCATGATTGCCAGGTACCGTATTACCATCGATCATGCGATCGCCTCTACGAGATATAACCCGATACTGAAATCCGTTTGGTACTGCTAAAAGCCCGTCGGAACCGGGGAAAAGTGGACCATATCCTGTAGTTGTAGGCGTTGTCTGACCGAAAGCGGCTCTAGCCAAAAGACCTTCTAAAGGAGAAGCAGCTAATGTTCCGGCAGCAGTTGCACCTGCTATTGTGAAAAATTTACGTCTGGAGAATGCCATGAGAAAATTTTTGGTTAATCAAAATGCCTAGTAAAAATTACTTGTGCTTGATTAAGTTCTGGTAATGATTTATTTAAAACAAAACTAGTTAATAGAATTTACACAGTTTATTTTTTCTACAAAATTGAGATAAATAATATATTTTAAGCAAAAAATGACGGATTTATACATAGCAGAACATACATGAATGAGCTTGCAAAGAAACATATACGTTCATTATTTTGCTTAATCACCATTAGTGAAATGGTGCAGTTAAGATAAGAGTAAACTCACCCATTACACCAGCAATCAGAACAATTAAGTGATACGTAAGTAAGATGCAATATTAGGTTAAGACCAGTTAAAGATTAATTTAATCAAAAGAAAATTCAATGATTTTTTGACGAATATATATTTTTTGTATTTTATTGAGAAAATAAAACCTAAACTATTAAAACTAAATTCAATCTAATGATAAAATTCCCCCTAGTGGTTTTAGACATTATGAATGTCTAACAACGCCAATTTTGTTATTAATTCCCAGGGGCTAGTGAATCTAGCTATTATCAACAAAGCCTATTAGTATAGGCGAATTAAAGCTTTTTATGTGCTTATTGAGCGACATAAAAGCATTTGATATGGCTTGAATATCGCTAAAATTATCTCAGCTTTTGTAACGGATAATTGCGAGTTAGCGATCGTTGCAACAACATCAGAACTCATTTCTAATCTTAAAAAATGAAAAGCATACGTAACCAAATCCAAGCTACTTTAGCTGTTGCTGCTGTTACTTCAATGGCTACTTTAGCCAATGTCTCCAGTGCCGATGCTGCTTCCTACAGACTTGATTGGACAGGAAGTCAAGGTTATTCAGCTCAAGGACGTTTCGACTACGACAATATTTTCCAAGGAAGTGTTATTACCCGCGATCAACTAAGTCGTTTCGATATTTCCTTCTTCGACCCCCAAGGAACTTTGTTGCAAAGTTTCAAGTACAGTTTCCCGAATCCTAGCAGTACTTTTAATTTCAACTTTGATACAGTTACAGGGACTATCCTACAAACTGATAGCTTTAATACACCCAACGGCTTTGATTTGGGTATTGACTTTAACACAACGTTAGCAGGATTGTCTTTCTATACTTATCAGGGAGCTGATTTGTCTGCGCTGGGATTACCTACCACTATATTTTTGAAAGATGATCTCTCTCCAGAAGTCTGCGGCACATTTCCCAACTGTCGATTAGATAATGGTGGTCAATTGACAGCAAGTGTTATCCCCGAACCTGGGGTAATTTTCGGTTTGTTAGCAGTTGGTTCCTTGGCTAGAGTCCTCAAAAAAAAGCCAGCATCAGTCTAGACAGTAAACCTGAATAGTTGAAGCCAGCCTGATTATAACTTTAAGTAATCTCTATTCTATCCATAATTAATTCGCCAGTTGAGAAAACAAGAGATGGTTATCAAGGTTTTCTCTAGTGTGTAGTTAATGTCAACTGAATTATTCACAAAGCCTGCTTTTATAGGCTTTGTGAATAAAATGAAATATGTACAGCCGTTTGCAAGGAAGTGAGGTAAAGATGCAAAAGTGAACTGCTGCAATCAAAATTTTCTGATGTATTCCAACCACTGCAAAACGCGATTCCACGCCCACCAAGGATCAGCATCTTGGGCTTGTATCTGACCTTTTTTGCTACTTAGATAGCCCATGTGACCACCATAACGAGTCATCAGTAAATCTATCTTGGGATTGCTGTCACAAGTGGCTTGTAATTCGGGAACAAGTTCTGGATGAAATAGCGGGTCATCCGCAGCGTAAATAATGAGACTAGGTTTTGATATCTCTGGTAACAGTTGTAAAGGACTGCTTGCCGCATAATAAGTTTCTACGGATGGGAAACCAAGGCGCTTAATTACCAGTTCATTGTCAAAATCCCAAATGGTGTTAGCTCGTTTAATGGCTTCTAAGTCTAGGGTACCTGGATGGTGATCATGTATTCGCCATGCTAATTTCTTGAGGTTTTTGGCGATACTCTGTTCTAAATACTTACCTACAGGATGGCGAACTAAGTAACTGAGCGATCGCGTTGCATCTAAATTTGGGCAAATTACTGCACCACCTCCAATGTCACTATATTTTAGCCCAAAATACTCAGTGCCATTAGTTAAGTCTGCCGCAGCTTTCAGTCCCCACAACGCCAGTTGTCCTCCTAAGGAAAACCCTGTAAACCAAAATTTACTAGGACATCCCATAGCAGCCGCACCAGCCGCAATTCTGACAAAATCTTCACCTTCAAATAAACCATCAGAAGTTAGTGTTGGTGATAATTCGGCTGTTTTGCCGTGGGCGCGCCAATCAAATAAAACTACAGCAAATCCTTGAGCATATGCTTTACGTCCCAGCAATCTCAAAAACCATTCATTTTCTAGATCGCCTGTAATGCCATAAGTCCCTACAATCGTACTGTGGGCATTTTCAGGTATGGCAATCAAACAAAAAATAGGTACATTTTGCCCACCCATTAATACTGTTTTATGATACTGAGGTTCTAAATGGGGAGTTGTATTTTGCCAATAACGTTTTCCCCACAAAGTAGTGTAAACAGTTGTAACAACACCATTTCTCAGAAATACAGGCGGATTGTAGGGAGGGAAACATATCATACTGCGAATTTAATGTAATTTTAGTTTTGTTTTCTTAATCCTAGTAGTTTTAAGGTTTATGTTAGATTTAAAATCTTTTTTATAATCAAGACAGAAATCTTTGTATCTACCAAAGGTTCTTATTTATCCTTAATAAGTAGTAATAATTTTTTAAGAATGCCAAGGATTCTTGTAATAGACGATGACCCAGCGATTTCAGAACTTGTTGCTGTCAACCTAGAGATGGCTGGCTACGATGTAAGCCAAGCTGAAGATGGCATAAAAGGTCAAGCACTAGCTCTCCAGCTACAACCAGACTTGATTATGCTTGATCTGATGTTGCCCAGAGTTGATGGTTTTACGGTTTGCCAGCGCTTACGCCGAGACGAACGCACGGCGGAAATTCCTGTTTTGATGTTGACTGCTCTCAGCCAAACTCAAGACAAGGTAGAAGGCTTTAACGCCGGAGCAGATGATTATCTGACCAAACCATTTGAAGTGGAGGAGATGCTGGCACGGGTGCGGGCATTATTACGCCGTACCGATCGCATTCCTCAAGCAGCCAAACATAGCGAAATTCTGAACTATGGGCCTTTGACCTTAGTTCCCGAAAGATTTGAGGCTATATGGTTCGGTCAAACTGTGAAGCTGACTCACTTGGAATTTGAACTCCTCCACTGTTTGCTTCAACGTCACGGACAGACAGTTTCTCCAAGCGAAATTCTCAGAGAAGTTTGGGGTTACGATCCAGATGATGACATTGAAACGATTCGAGTGCATATCCGGCACTTGAGAACCAAGCTAGAACCAGACCCCCGCCACCCCCGCTATATCAAAACAGTATATGGTGCGGGATATTGCCTGGAACTACCCAGCGTCCCACAATCCGGCGAGGGCGCTACCACATCTGTTGTTGAGTGAAATCTTGTTCAAGTCATTGCGCTGAGTCTTTGATTTCATTAATCCGTAACATCTGTGTCACACTGAGGGAAATGCAGTTCGCAAGGTAGGGTAGTATCACGGGATATATGCTCTTCGAGAAGTCGCGTATACGCGTCCAAATCCCCCAAGCTACGTATCCTACAGAATGACACTCACATCGCTACGAATCAACACAAAACTTGACTAGGTAATCAAAATGGCACTCCCTATTGGTATTCAGGGAGTGCCATTTGACAATTATTGCAGGGGACTGGGGACTGGGTGAAAAGACAAGTCTTGTTGTGTCTAGGTTGTATCATCTATTGATGTCCTAACACTACTGGCAACAGCCATAATTCGTAATTTTGAATTTGTCATTAAGTCTTAATTACAACTAAGACTTACCCATGAAAAGGAAAAGTCAAAGGTGTATGGCCGCAGAAGCATAGGAGCGTAAATGTTTAAAACTCTTACACCCCTATACCCCTATCCCCTTACACCCATTCTCAACAGACGATGTGGTTCTTGAGGATCATCTGAAATTTAGGGTGCTAAAGCGTTACCACGGATAAGACTACCAATTGTCTTGGCAGTAATTTTTAACTGGGTGATGGGGTTAGCGGGGACGACTGTCTTATACAGATAGCTGTCGAAAGTCAGCTTTTGTACATCTAAGTCAGCACACATCTCTACAAATGCCTCACGGGTGGCATCGGAGCGGTAAAATACTGTTTGCAAGATGTCTAGCACTTTGTAAGTGAGACCGTATTTTTTATCCCAGCGTTTGAGATAAATCTTGAGTTCGTTTTCTGTGGGAATGCGACTACCATTTTGAGAAACTTCTACAATGGTTTCTGCACACATCCGCCCAGATTTAGCCGCAAAGTAAATCCCTTCACCAGAGGACTTGGTAACGTAGCCAGCAGCGTCTCCAACTAAGGCTATGCGACCAACAACACGCCGAGGACGGGGATGTTCGGGGATTGGGTGGGCTTCTACTTTGATGATTTTACCGCCTGCTAATTTTTCACTAGCGCGGGCGCGGATACCAGCCTGTAACTGTTTGATGCTGGCTTTGTGTACCTGCATTGTGCCAGTACCGACGGCTACGTGGTCATATTTGGGGAATACCCAGGCATAAAAGTCTGTGGAAACGTCATTGCCTACATACATTTCGGCAAGGTCGTTGTAATATGCCATTTTATCTTCGGGTAAGCGGATACGCTCTTGGAAGGCGATCGCATAATTATAATCCCCAGCATCCATTTCTTTGGCAATGCGGGAATTAGCCCCATCTGCACCAATAATCAAATCTACTTTTAAAGTTTTTGTGACACCTTGTGCGCCGCCTTCATTATGGTCAACATAATGAATGGTGTATGGGTCGCTGTTATTTCCAGGTATATCAACTTTATGAACGGTGGCATTAATTAAATTTGCCCCTAATTTTGCCGCGCGATTGCGTAAGAAGCCATCTAGGACTTCACGGCGGCACATTCCTATATATTCGTCTTCTTTTATCAGATTGATATCAACTTCACGATTGGAAGGTGAAATCATTTTCATCTTCCGCACTTGGCGATCAATAATTTCTGGTGGTAAGTCAAACTCACTTACCATACATAAGGGAATCGCCCCCCCACAGGGTTTGGCGTTATCCAATTTGCGCTCAAACAGGTAGGTCTCAATCCCAGCTTTGGCTAGTGTTTCAGCAGCAGAGGAACCAGCTGGGCCTGACCCAACAACAGCAACCCGTAGTGTCAAAGGTCTTCTCCCAATCTTCACATTTACCGAAAGCATCCTACCACGGTCTTTTGGGTGATTTCTCGCTCTACCTCCAGGTTTTGACAGAAATGCAATATTCCTTAATGTTTCGATACAAATTTGATATTAGAGATAGAGCTTAGTGAATGGGTAACATACTGTTAGTCAATGGTCAGTTGTCGGTTGTTCGTTGTCAGTTGCCAGTATTAAGAGAAGTTGTATACAAAGTCTGTACATTAACTATTCCCCCTACTGGACTTATCCCCCTGCTCCTCTCTATCTTCCTACTCCCTAACTATGCAAATTTCTCTATTAGATTCCTTTGGTAGGAGAATTGGTATTGTAGCGATCGCTGGATATCAAAAACACATTTCCCCCCATAAAGGCTTTGCTTGCGCCCATCGATTACTGTATGGGGGTGAATCTTGCTCTGGTTACATCAAGCGCGTGATTGCAGAGGAAGGATTAATCGCGGCTTGGGATAAATCCCAGGCTAGGTTTCAAGCTTGTAAACAAGCCAATTTAGTTTTACAAGCATCGAAGATGCAACGAAAGCTGTCACAAACTGAGGATTCAGCACCGACAGAGGAAGCGGATGGAGAAATTGAAGACGATAAGTCCTTAAAACGCCCTCAGCAAAGGTCATCAAATTGCTGGGATTCAGCATATATAAGCGGCGATGATTGTTCTAATTGCTCAGAGGTTATTGATTGTAGCTTCCTCGCCTGTAGCAGTGCTGATGATTGCCATTTACCAGATTGCAGTGGTGTTGAGTGTGATTTCTTGGATTGTGGCAGTTGTGGTAATTAAATCTTTTTTTAATCAGTGAATTTAACTGCATTTATGTATGATATATCTATAACACGGTAAACCTAGCAATTAGCCGTAGATAAATTGGCAGAGGTGTAGCGGCAGTGGGCATAGTAGTTGAAAACGTATCCAAACAATTCGGTAGTTTCCGAGCGGTTGATCAGGTAAACTTAGAAATCCAAAGCGGGAAACTGGTAGCCCTGTTAGGGCCATCGGGATCTGGTAAGTCTACTCTGCTCCGCTTAATTGCTGGTCTCGAAAAGCCAGACGATGGCAGAATTATTCTGACGGGAAAAGACGCTACAAACCAAAGTGTACAAGAACGTAACATCGGGTTTGTATTTCAACACTATGCTTTATTTAAGCATCTGACAGTCCGGCAAAACATCGCTTTTGGGTTAGAAATTCGCAAAGCACCAGCGAATAAAATCAAAGGGCGGGTAGAACAGTTATTAGAACTAGTGCAATTGAGTGGGCTTGGCGATCGCTATCCTTCACAGCTTTCCGGTGGTCAAAGACAAAGGGTAGCCTTAGCTAGAGCCTTAGCAGTGGAACCTAGTGTATTACTTTTAGATGAACCTTTTGGAGCGCTTGATGCCAAAGTCCGTAAAGACTTACGCGCATGGTTACGCCGTCTCCATGATGAAGTTCACGTTACCACAGTTTTTGTCACCCACGACCAAGAAGAAGCAATGGAAGTTTCCGATGAGGTCGTAGTGATGAATCAAGGGCGTGTAGAACAGGTAGGAACACCCGCAGAAATTTACGACAATCCAGCTACATCCTTTGTGATGAGTTTCATTGGGCCAGTAAATGTCTTGCCAAGTAGCTCCAGAATTTTCCAAAGTAGCCAGTTAGAGATAGAACATCCAAACGTATTTTTACGCCCACAAGATGTAGTGATCGAGAAATCTGCTAACGGCACAACCGCACCTGCTACGATAACTCGATTGATCCATTTGGGCTGGGAAATCAAAGTTGAATTAACCTTAGATGATGGGCAAGTTGTCAACGCTCATTTAACACGCGATCGCTACGATGAGCTACAGTTGGAACCAAAGCAAAAGGTATATGTAAAACCTAAGGATGCGAAATCTTTTCCTTTGTACTACTCGATTTAAGGGTGTAGGGGTGTAGGGGTGTAGGGGTTTAGGGAAAAGACTAATATAAATAATTCTTCCCTTATACTTTCATACCCTCACCCCCACTAGTGTTAGGACATCTGGATAGATATACAACCTAGACACAACAGGACTTTTCCCCAATCCCCAGTCCCCAATCCCCAGTCCCCAATCCCGAATCCCCAGCCATAAATCAAGAAAAACTACGTCGTTTGTTAGAGTCTCAAGCGATCGCTTATGCCTTATAAAAGAAAATAGTTAATGAATTTTTGATTGAAATGATTGATATGTAATGTCAATCAATTTAGAAAAAGACTTATTTTTCAAGGGGAGCATGAAATATGGATATGCAAGTCCTGCGAGAGCGTGCGGGTCTCAGCCGTGCAGAAGTTGCCTTCAGGCTTGCAATCAGTGAAACCAGTGTCCGTAATTGGGAAGCTGGACGCACTGAGCCAACAATGACACCAAAAAAATATGTAGATGCTCTACGTATATTCAAATGTACACCGGAAGAACTAGCATCTGCCAGTGAGAAGTCTATTAATCAGCGTCATAAACGCAAGCCAGGAAGACCGAGACGTTTCCCAGAAAGTCCGGTAGTTCAGGTGACTGATTCGCCAGTTTGTAGTTAGATTTTCAAGGACTAGGCTTAATTAGTTCTATGTTTAATTTGCTACCTATTTCCATAACATTGTTTGTAAAATCTGTCACACTTGCGATCGGGGCAGCAGCTACACTAGCAGCAGTTATTAAAGCTGCTAGACGCTTTTTAAGTCTGGGTAAACTGCGTTCTTGTTCTGGCTTTTGAATTTCTACTTCTACATCATCAATGTCAATAATAATATCGTCGCGGCTTGCTGGGGGGAACTGGGCTACAGTTTGACGTAGATTGCTGATTAGTTGCAGAATTTCGTTTATATTTGCGCCGCTTGTTTGAGTTAAGTCACCAACTTGCTGACTGGCCTTGTCTTTGACTTCGTTACCGATGTTGACGATACCTACTTGTGCGCCTTGAAAGTTGTTTTTATTTTCTGTCATGGGTTTAAAATCTCCTTGATGGTTGTTGTTGTAGATATTGATTCTAACCAGATCGCTTTCTGGATCGTCTTTTTGTGATTTTCGGCGTGATTCTAGTGATTCGTAGCCATCTAGAAGTTGACGCAAATCGAGTTTTAATTTGAGTTTGCCGATGGTGATTGTGGTTTCACCCATTGATTCGAGTCCCAAAAGTTCTTGGTAGTCGAGGGGTGGATGGTTGGGATAGCCAGGGACGGGAACCCATTCGGTGATTTCGAGATTGGGGAGACTTCTGTGAATTTTTTGGAAGACATCGCGGAGAATGGCGAGAAATAAGCGGCGGGTTTCTTTGCGGCCGCTAATGGCGATGAAGATTTTTTTGTCTTCGGGGTCGGCTTTGATGCGAGCAATGTTGTAAATTTCATTGTGTTCTTGATATTGCAGCATTACGCCACTACGCCAATAGATTTGGTTATGAATTCTTTCGTGGGTGTTGACGATGAAGCGGGAAATGATACTTTCGGGGAGAACTTTGTAATGGTATTGAAATTCTAGGGTTTCGCCTTCTAGTTCTGTTGCGTCTGGTTGGTCTTTGGGGAGAAGTCCCGCAATCAGGAATTGTGGTGGGTAACACTCTAGCGCAAAGCCAAGCTCAAATTCTTTCATCAGTTCAATCAGATAGTCGTGGCGCTTGGTAGGATAACGTTCTGGATTGAGGATGCGGATGAGATCGGCGGGGGTGAAAATGCCTTTGCTCTTAGTTTTGAGGTTTTCATCGCTCAGAAGTGCATAAATGCCTTCTGTCACCCAATTGGGTTTAAGGACGTTGGTATCTTTGAGGATGGGATGATCGCGGAAGTTGAGAACTAAGCCGAGTCGATGCAGTAAGTCGATGAGTTGGTCTTGGTTTTGTTCTTCAGGGATTTTGTTTTCGTGGCAGATGCCGATGTAGCGGTTGTAGGTGATGAAGTCTTGAGGCATGGATTCGAGTTGTTGTTTAACCTCAAACCATGACAGGGGTAGAAGGTCGTAGACTTCTTTGAGGTTGGCGACTTGCTGCAAAATGGCGGTGCGAAGTTCATCAATGCCGATATTGTCTTGGCAGGAGGTTTCGATAATCGCTTGGATGTTAGGATATTTTTCCCGTAATGCCTTGCGGTTGATGTCGAGGGGTTGTTCGTCTTTTTTATTGCCAACGATAATCACGGGGGACTGTCCGCCAAAGCTTTCGATTAGTTTCAGCCAATATTCAATGCGGTTTTCTTCTTCGCTGGTGCGACAATTGCAAACGAGGAGATAGAGGCTGCGCTTAGTTAGAAAAAACTGATGAGTTGCATGATAAATCTCTTGTCCGCCAAAGTCCCAAACATTCAGGCGGATATCTTTGCTATTGACCTGCACGTTCCAAGTTTCTACCTTGAGTCCGTCGGTTTGAGGTTGGTTTTTATCGTATTTATTGTGGATTAGTCGTTGGATGAGAGATGTTTTACCGACGCTGCCTTGTCCGATGAGCAAGAGTTTGGCTTCGTTGAGCGGACGCACTTCACCGCTACGCAGTAATCGCAAGTAATTGAAAATTTCTTCAACTGAACCAACTTGATAAACAGATCCTAAAATCTCTGGTGAAATAGGAAGCGGATTTCCCCTTAAATCTAGTTTTTCCAATTTTGGCAAACTTTCGAGCGCCTCTGGTATCTCGGTTATTCGGTTGTCACTGAGGTCAAGCTGGGTCAGATTGATTAATTGTGCCAGCGCCTCTGGTATCTCGGTTATTCGGTTGTCACTGAGGTCAAGCTGGGTCAGATTG
>NZ_CAWUDJ010000020.1:0-115869 GCF_963920875.1 Anabaena sp. CCY 9910
GTGCCGTCCCGTTCCCCAACGATCGCATCCAAGTCGCCATCGCCATCGATGTCAGCTAAGGTGGGAGTACTGCCAAACCCCACATCAATGCCATTGAAGGGGTTGGTTGTGCCTGTTTGCACTGTGTAGACTGGGTTGATGGCACTGCCCGTGTTTTTGTAGTGCTTGAGTGTGCCGTCCCGTTCCCCAACGATCGCATCCAAGTCGCCATCGCCATCGATGTCAGCTAAGGTGGGAGTACTGCCAAACCCCACATCAATGCCATTGAAGGGGTTGGCTGTGCCTGTTTGCTCTGTGTAGACTGGGTTGGTGGCACTGCCCGTGTTCTTGTAGTACTTGAGCGTGCCGTCCCCTCCCCCAACGATTGCATCCAAGTCGCCATCGCCATCGATGTCGGCTGAGGTGGGAGTGCTGTAAGACCCTACATCAATGCCATTGAAGGGGTTGGCTGTGCCTGTTTGTTGGTTAAATATTGCCATTTTGATTTGTTTTCCTTGATTTGAAATTTATCTTGCAGCCAAGCCTTTTTGGTGTGGCGGTGATCTGCCCACCGGATTAATCTTGCTCATTTATCCCCCACTAAGTTGGCAAGATTTTGGTGTGCTACTGCCAAATCGGGCTTGAGTTGAATTGCCCGTTGATAAGCAGCGATCGCCTCTTCTGTCTTCCCCTGCATCTGCCAGATGGCTCCCAGGTTGCAGTGCGCCTGGGCAACGTTCGGATTGAGGCTGAGGATTTGTTGATAAGCGGCGATCGCTGCGTCCAGTTGCCCCAACCCCTGAAGGGCATTGCCCAACTGGTTATAGGCTGCGATATAGTCTGGTTGCAGTTGGATTGCTGCCTGAAAACAGGCGATCGCTCTGGTCAGATCCCCCTGACGCGCTTGGGCTTTGCCCTGGTGAAACTGTGATCGGGCAGTCTCAACAATTGGGTGATTGGACAACGACTCCCGTTGCTGCAATCGAAATTTACCCGTAGCTTCATCCACCACAAGGCGCAGCATCTGTGTTAAGCCACGCCTTTGTAAAGCTTCGTTAACCGCCCGCTCCGAATATTGCCGTTGCATCAGCATTTGTTGATGGGACAGTCCGTTAGGGTTGATCCGGTAAAAGTAGAGTGGTTCCTCTAAATGATAGATTTGCGTGACTTCTGAAACCCGCAACGACAAGTCGTAGTCTTCCGCAGGCGCAAATTCAGGATTGATCCCGCCTACGGCCTCAAAAATGGCTTGTCGCAACAGCCGAAAATGAAAGGTCAGCATATTAACTAATAACCCCATCGGACTGTATGGCATTTGACATCGCTGCCCCAACCCCTGCGGCTGACCGTGTGTGTCCATATTGATGTGGTTGGTGTAAACCATGCCATAATCTGGGTGGCTATCCAGAAAGCTTACGGTTGTTTGCAATGCGGTCGGTGCCAGTTGATCGTCCGCATCTAGCCAACCCACATAATCCCCTCGCGTCAGACGATGCGCCTGGAGCAACGCCTTGCCCCGTCCCTGGTGTTCCCCAACATAAAACCGAATCCGAGCATCCCGTTGGGCATAGCTTTGAGCAATGGTCACCGACCCATCCGTTGAACCATCATCCCAGAGGATCAATTCCCAATCGGTGAAGGACTGTGCCAGCAGTGAGTCTAATGCCTCAATCAAGTAAGCCTCGGTGTTGTAAACTGTCATCACTAAAGACACTTTGGGGCTAGTTGCTGCGGGTAAGACTAGAATTTTGTGCAATTGCTTTTCCCCATTTTGGGTAATTTGTGGTGAGTGCCAACCTAGTTTTTGTAACAAAGGTTTGAGTGCCATCTTTGTTAAGGCTGTCGGCTGGTAAATTACCTTTAGCTGATGGCAACCTTCCGCCACCAAAGCTTTCTCTAAATACTGCAACAGCTTGGTAGCAATACCCTGTTGCCGATATTCTGGGGCGACAAACAGCGAAATTAACTCTGCCGTTGCTTCTGGTAACATTTCCGCAATGGCAAACGCCACCATTTCCCCCGCCACGGATGCCGAAATCCCCACCAATTCCCCCCGTTGGGGTTGGGTTTGCCATCGTTGCTGCAAACTGGGAAAAGTGAAAGCATCGTAATCAGCTAGGCTGCTGGGGGTGAGGTGATAAACGCGTTGGTATTTTGGGGCATCGGGAATGGGCGATGGGGCATTGGGGGATTCTTCAGTGTTTGAAGTTTCCCAGATTTGCCTGGGTAATCCGGCGACGGGGGCTATGCTGCCGACACTGGGGCGTTTTGCTGTGGGTTTGGTCGTGACAATGCCACCAGAACCAGGAAAGGTGACTAGGCGTTCGATTGATTCTGACTGGAAGCCTAAAGCCTGGGGTTGACGTACCCCTGGTAGCACTACTACATCAAATAGTTCTTCCACTACTCCATCTAGTTGCAGCCAATGCACTGTTTCCCCAGTGTTGATATCAATTACCATCAGCCCACACTGGGAAGTTTTGCCTAGATTAGTCAGCCTTTCTTCTAGGGGTAGTCCGCTAAAAGTAGGCGATCGCAATTTCGACAAGCCCACAAAGGCGAAGTTTTCCCAAAATGCTAACCCCCGCACAAACCCCGGACAAAAGGTAATCGGCACTAATTTTCCATCTTCCAGGTAGCCAAAATCCCCACTCCCCGCATTCAACATCCACAGTTTGCCTTGATACCAGCGCGGCGAGTGGGGCATAGATAAACCCGTGGCGATGATGTCGTTAGTTTGCACATCAATCACCACACCCCCTCCTACTCGATGGTTACGCCATCCGGCGGCGGTGTCAGTGGTGCTACAGGCGGTGACGTATCTTGGTTTCCCATCGCGCAACCCCAACCCATTGAGGTGACAACGGTCTTCGGCGGCTAATTTGGAAATAAAGCTTGGTTGCCACAGGGGAACAAAACTATAGTTGTGGCTGATGGTGGCAAGACAACTAAAATCTGTATTGACAAAGACGATATTTTCTGAGTCATCCAGCACGACATCGTGGACATTCAAATCACCAGTGGTATATGCAGTGCGAGGGATGTAAAGGCAGTCACTTTGCTGATATATTTCTTCTGGTAAAAGTAAATTTTTAAACCGCCAAATTTGATAACGTGTGCTGACATATAGGCTTTTATTTACTGCATACATCCCCATTGGCTTGTCAAACAATCGCTCGTGAGCCGCTACTCTACCTTGATCATTACAGCCAATAAAAAACAGTCGATTAGTTTGATAAGTAGTGAAAGCGAGACTAATCTCCTGAGTTTTTAACCAAGGCGCTAACTGCGGTGAGCTGCTAATATTGCATTGAGATGTAGTTAATAACGTCATAATATCATCATGTTACAAAATGTTTTTAAAAAATCTGCCGAGGGTTCATTCATAACTTTGGACACAAAAAAATTGCCCCAATAACTTTAAAAAAGAAAAATTTTTGGGGTCTAGGTTTATTTGATTTGTATTTTGTTTAGACAAGTTGTAAGTAATATTACGGCTAAACTTGAAATTGTCGCAGTAAGTTTATGAAAAATTCAACAAATACATATAAAAAATGTTGTTAATTGCTAATTTTCTTGTTATTTCACCAAAGGCGGCGGGAAGCCTGCCCCTTCAAGAGGTGAGATGAGCTTAAAGCAATTAATCTTTTCTTAATTACTTGAAACAGGGAAAAATCGATTTTTGCAGATTTTTTAGTCAAGACTAAATTGCTCTGATGTACTACAGACTAAACATAATACGCAAACGTAAAGGCAGAAGCTTTTGCATTGATGGGTTGCAGGCGTTTAGCTCCCCGATTTTTTAAAAAAGTCAGGGAGCTAAAGCGTTATCGAAAAACTTAGTGCGATCGCCTAACGATTTGAATTAAGTGTATATCCTGCCACCGCTATAAGTCACAATTTTTATATGCACTCCACTCAAGTCAAGACACAATGGATATCAAAAATGGCTTTGTAGGCACTGTTGGCAACACACCACTGATTCGTTTAAATAGTTTTAGTGAAGAAACAGGATGTGAAATCCTGGCTAAAGCAGAATTTCTCAATCCCGGTGGTTCAGTTAAAGACCGCGCCGCACTTTACATCATCGAAGACGCAGAAAAAAAAGGACTACTCAAACCAGGCGGAACCGTTGTAGAAGGAACTGCCGGTAATACTGGTATTGGATTAGCGCATATTTGCAATGCCAAAGGCTACAAATGCTTGATAATTATTCCTAACACCCAATCACAGGAAAAGATTGATGCACTCACAGCCTTGGGTGCAGAAGTCCGTCCTGTGCCGGCTGTACCCTACAAAGACCCAAATAACTACGTTAAACTTTCTGGCAGAGTTGCTGCGGAATTAGACAACGCAATTTGGGCAAATCAATTTGATAATTTAGCTAACCGCCGCGCTCACTACGAAACCACAGGGCCAGAAATTTGGACACAAACCGATGGTAAAGTTGATGGCTGGGTAGCTTCTACTGGTACTGGTGGCACATTTGCCGGTGTAGCCATGTATCTGAAAGACCAAAATCCTGCTATTAAATGCGTAGTAGCTGACCCACTAGGTAGCGGACTATATAGTTATATCAAAACTGGAGAAATCAAGATAGAAGGAAACTCTATCACCGAAGGTATTGGTAACAGCCGCGTCACAGCTAATATGGAAGGCGCGCCAACTGATGATGCCATCCAAATAGATGACCATGAAGCTTTGCGGGTAGTTTACCAACTGTTGCGGAAAGATGGCTTATTCATGGGTGGTTCCACAGGTATTAATGTAGCAGGTGCTGTGGCTTTAGCGAAGCAATTGGGGCCTGGTCACACCATTGTTACCATATTGTGTGACAGTGGTTCTCGCTACCAATCCCGCATATTTAACCGCGATTGGCTTGCATCCAAAGGACTAACTGTAGATTAGTCATTAGTCATTGGTCATTAGTTATTAGGGTGCGTCAGTATGAATAATTTTTTGGTACTGCTAGATTTTATCGCACTGACGCACCCTACCTACATCTTGAACTATTGATGTCCTAACACTACTGGCGACAGCTATATCAAACGAGGAGAAACATTGGCAAACCCGTGTTAGGCGAGGCGAACAACAGCACAATGTAACCGAAAAGATTTCAGGGTGAAAAGATGACTAACATTACGCAACCATCAAACTTGCCTTTAACAGAGCCTTCCACTCCTAGATGTGTACGCGTATGTCAACATCGCACCTGTAAAAAGCAAGGTGCAAAAGAGGTGTTAAGAGCTTTTGCAGCTTTACCTGTTGTAGATGTGACTGTAACAGGTAGTGGTTGTTTAGGTCAGTGTGGAAACGGGCCGATGGTGCTGATTTTACCCGATATGGTTTGGTATAGCGGCATTCAACCTCATGAAGTACCTCTATTGGTAGAACAACACTTGCTAGGTGGTCAAAAAGTCCAGCAGATGCTTTATTATCGGTTTCATCCCCAGGGATAATACCAATTCAAAATTTAAATTTCAAAAAATCATATATTAGGATTTATATTTGATTTTTGCAATATACGTAAGCTGGGTTGTAATTACTAAAAATATGATACAGTAAGCATTGCCTAACTTACTTAGGACTTGTTCAAGAATCAAATTAGATTTCTTATCATTGGGGATCTCAGGTTTAAATCTGTTTCCCTGTTTTAGAGAATTGGTACATACAGGTCTGCACTATTTTTGACTGAAGCGAGGCATCCGATGGACATTCAGGAGCTGCGTCAATCTTTAAAGATCAAGTGGCTGAGTTATTACGAGCAAAATCGTTCTTGGTTGGTCAAAATGAAGGTTTGGGCTACTTATAATGGTCTGCGGCGACCTTCTTCTGGATTTATTTTGGCAACGCTATCTGTTTTAGAACCACAGTTTGAACAGACACTTGCTTTTATTATGGAACTGAATAATAACCCCGATGAGATTGTTGCTGCTTTGGGTCTGAATTTTAATCCCGATGTTGAATTACGTTTAACAGACTCTCACACCAACCAAGAAAAACAGCAGACAGAAAGCGAAGCCATCACATTAAATGAATTTGCTCTCAAGAATGTTTCCCATAAACAACATTGGGAAAACCAACCTGTTTTGTCACTGGTAGATAAACCTTTGCGATCGCTTGCAGAAACTCAGGAGGCTGATGATACACATCAACTTAAACCAGCAATTCTCTCTTTGAGAAATGCTCAAACAGCAATCAGCTACAATACATCCAAGGTAAACGCAGTTTCTAGCAATTCTCAGCTAGGGCGATCGCCTGCAATTAACCGTAGGTCATCTCCATCTGTAACTATAGAAACTCCTGATAAAACTAAACCTCTACCATCTTTAAGATTAGCTTTAGCTACCGAATCTCACCGTAATGGTAAAGCAGTGAGAGTACTAGAAATTATCACTAATGTTTCAAGTCAGCCAAAAACTCTACCATCACCAACAATAGCTACGGAAGTTACCCAAAACGGACAATACGCAAATAAACAAACACCAGCACCGAACCAAAAATTTCAGCCATCACTTGGTACTCATGCCAGTAGTCTAGCTTCTTGGGTGGATGAGTTTTGTCAGGGTACTGGGTGTTATTAAAATAAAACTATTTCCATATTTGAGTGATTAGTCTTTCAGTGCTAAAACTTTGGTAGTTTCCGGTTGTAGTAATTCATTCAATAGGGATGCAGGACGTTCACCATAAGGCCAAGCAAAGGCATGGCGGAAAGCTGCATCCTGACAAGCTTGTAACTGTTCAAAGTTGATAATGTCATAAGTCAGGAGATTTTCATACTCGAATGGCAAACGTACATTATGCAGCCCGGCATTATCAGTACAGATAGCAATATCTACCCCAGCATCAAAACATCGGTCAAAGACTAACTTGAGTTGACGGATGTCTTGTAAAGTACCTGTTTGAATATAAGTTGTGGGACAGACTTCTAAACACTGACCACGCCTAGCTACATCTGGTAGTAGCTCTGGATACAAGAGTGGGATTTGGATACCGTGACCAATCCGCATTAGGTAAGGTAGGAGTTGGGGGTAACAACCAGATGGGGTTTCATAAAAGTGTCCAGTGGTTTTAATCCCTAGCGATCGCGCATACTCATATAAACTGATCCATTCAGAAAGGCGATCGGCGTAATGGCTATCACCCCCAGCTACATCTATTCCACACACATAATTTTTGTTTTGCGCCGCCAAATCAATAATTGCCTTGTTCACCTCATAAGGTAAGCGTGTGTGCATACACAAGATTTGGCTGGTGACAATAGGATATTCTGGCTGGCTACTAGCCTCCCCTACAACTTTGACAATTTCTGCCATCTTGTCAATTCTTTGGGACTGGCTGAGATGTTCTGGTGTCCGTAAGTAGGGGGTGTAGCGCAGTTCCAGATAAGCCAAATTCTCAAAAATGTAAGCACCCCGTACCAAACGATAAATAAAGTAAGGCAGGGTTTCTACAGTTTGTACACTTTCCACAAGAGTATGCAGTTCTAAATACTCATCTAGGGTATTGCGGGGACGGGTATAAAAGTCTTCAAACTCCGGGTACTCGGCAAACCGGGAAATCAACTCTGATGAGTGTCGCTCAAAATAACGCCATAAGACACGGGGGACAACAGAACCACCCAGGTGTCTATGCAATTCTGCATATAATGCCATAGTGTTACTTTTTGATAAAAATTTTAATAATATTAACAAAATTACTGAGATAAAAAATCTATATCTTCAGGAAGATTCTGTAAATTCACTGTTAATTCTCAGTGTGGACAGTATGAATTGTCTGTACTAACTCTTTAGCTGTGCAGGGTTTAGATAAAAATGCCTTTACTCCCATGTTAGCAATTGCACTCTCATGGGGTTCCGATAGCAGCCCACTAATAGCGATAATTTTGATCTGGGGATTAATCTTTTGTAATTTGCGGATAGCGATCGCCCCATCCATTGATGGCATCATCATATCTAACAACACCACACTAATTTGTTCTTGGTGTCCTGTATAGATTGATACGGCTTCCTCGCCATCACTAGCAGTCAATACTCGATAATTATATGCTTCTAGAGATGATTTAGTAATTTCACGAATAATAGCTTCATCATCTACTACTAAAATTAATTCTCTATTACCAGTAGGCGATTCCATCTCTACAGAATCAGCTAAGGGAGTTTCCATATTAGAAACTAAAGCCGGCAAATACACCTGAAATCGTGTACCTTTACCTTCCGTACTCTGCACATTGATAGAACCACCATGATTATCAATAATATTCAGCGCTGTAGACAGTCCTAAACCTGTGCCTTTGCCTACCTCTTTTGTAGAAAAGAATGGTTCAAAAATTTGCTTTTGAATTTTAGCGGGTATACCTAAACCCGTATCTTCTATAGATAACGTAATATAGTGCTTACCCTGGGGAGAAAGCACCACATTATCAGCCGTTATTTTCAATATCCCGCCATTAGGCATGGCATCACGCGCATTCAACACCAGATTCATCAACACTTGATGTAGTTGGGTTGTGTCTCCTGATACATACCAAAGATTTTCGGGAATATATGTTTGGCAGATAATTGATTTAGAGAATGTTTGCTGGACAATTTGCTCTATTTCTAATATCAACATCCTGACTGGCACAATTGTCTTTTTCCCTTCAATACCTCGTGCAAAAGATAACACTTGCCTAAGTAAATTCGCGCCCCGTTTGACATTACTCTCTAAAGTATTCAGCACCTTTTGTATCTGCGGTTCATGGAGTTTCATCTGTAAGAGCTGAACCGCCATTAAAATAGGAGTTAAGATATTGTTGAGGTCGTGAGCAATGCCACTTGCCAGCGTACCGATACTTTCCAGACGTTGCGATCGCAATAGTTGCGCTTCTAGTTGTTTTTTGGGTGTAATTTCTGTATTTACACTTAAAATAGATTTGGGTTGTCCTTCCTCATCCCTAACCAAAACCCAACGACTTTCAACAATGATTTCCTCACCATCTTTGCTGAGTTGATGTAACTCTCCTCGCCACTCACCTTCACTCATTACGGTGGACAGCGCTGATTTTAACTTAGTTAAGCTTGGTTGGTACAAAAGTTCTGTAATATTTTTTCCAAGTGTCTCCTCAGCTTTCCAACCATACAACCGTTCAGCACCTTTATTCCAAAAAATAATTTGATGGTCAATACTACTTACTAACACAGCATCACTAACTACATTCAAAATGGCAGTTTGTTCACGGATCTTCTGCTCTGCCTGTTGACTTTTGGTAATATAGAGACACAGTAATTTATATAAATAAGTTAGTAATAAGAGATTGACAAAAATTGCTAAACAAAATGCTACTAGAGTTTTGTGTTCTAAAATGTAGAGATATGGCTGATTTTCCATCAATCTTGTAGTATGACTGTAAGTAATTACAGTGTTTGTCAATAAAACTACCAATGCTATGACAAACAATACTTTCAGCTTGTGAATGACCGAAAATTCTTTCCCCATGCGATCGCCCTTAATACCCAGACACCTCCAAATAGTTAGAACTAAAACATAAAATTACTGAATCTCAAATTCACAAACAGATTAAAAATTTAATAATTACCGTAATCTCTAGCTAACTATAATTATTTACAACTATGCAGACACAATAACCGCAATAAAGGTTCCTTTTCCTGAAAAAAGAGCTTAGTAAAAATTGCCCCAAAACCCGTGAAAAAGGCATCAAAGTATTTTCAAATCAGAACAACTGGAAAAAAACAACTATGTTAAATATTGTAAAAACAATAAGATTGAGTTCGTAGTAAGGACTTTAATCCTTGTAAGGTTCTCACTACAAGTCTTTAATTATCCACCCTGTTCTACTCAGTTCATTTAAGGCTAACAACTTAGACGTGGTGGTAAGTTGAAGCCGTCTCTCCACTGAACTGTATTGATATATAACCAACAAAAAAGGCTTGGTCGGGCCAAGCCTTTATGTATACCAAGCATTTACTACACCAAGCTTAATTTAAACCCTCTAGCACTTTAGTTCATCTGTCTTTAGACTGTATGCAAATTCTTTCAAACCTGGTATGAACTGGCATATTTACATACAAAAAAGGCTTGGTTCAACACCAAACCTCGATAATTGCTGTGCTTAACAACGTACTAAATTAATTTAAACTGGATTGTTGTCCTTATCATCTTCCTTTAGTATGTGTTGCCAAAAAACAAAAAATGATAAGTGATTTTGACTTTTCAGGAAAATACTTTTGATCAAAAATAAATATTTTAAATATAAAATAGAGGCTTGAATAACATTTCAGCCTCTATATTTACCAGGTGTTTACCATATATCTCTAATTTATTCCTTTATTAATAATAGTTCATCTATCGAATTGGTGTGTACAAAAAGTTAAAAATTTGGTAATACCAATTTGAAAAAAGAATGGCACAAATAAACCATTTGTTTGTAGAGACGCGATTCATCGCGTCTTCTTCACCCAATGATGTGTTGCCCATTTCAGGCGTAGGGCGTGTCAGATATCAAAAATTTGTTGATTGACTCACCCTACTAGTATGGTTGCTCAAAAACTACTCAAGAATAGCCAAGGCGAAAATCGCTAATTTGCTCTAATTCGCTGCTGTCTGGGCCTCTTGATAAATTATTTCTTGGAACTGAATTACATCCTTTTGCGGATCAGAGATACTAACTTTTACTAATACCTGTTCACCGAGTCTCACCGATCGCTTGAATACCATCGGTAATTGTAAACCCAAATCTTCTAAAAGAATCAGTGCCAAGTTACTATCTTCCCGTAACCACATGAGAACTGTTACTTGCCAAATCTCTTCTGGATGACGACGCAAATATTCCAACGCCCAGTATCTATTCGTCTGACGTTCTACCATTGTCAGCTCTTGGGTGGTGCTGGTGACGGTCATCATCACTTCTTTGAGTTCTTCGGCGGTAAAGGGAGGAACTTCACCCCGCAGGTGGGCTTTGAGTTGAAAGTGCGTGAGTAAGTCACTGTAGCGGCGGATGGGGGATGTGGCTTGGGTGTAGGTGTCCAAACCTAAACCAGCGTGACGCACAGGAGTAATACTCATTTCACTCTTGGGCATACAACGCCGCATAGCACAAGCACGGACAAATCCGGCTGGCAGTCTGAGTAATTCGTCTTCTGGGGGTAATTCCGGTTGTGGTTGACCACGAAAGGGCAAGGGTATGTTGTGTACTTGACCGTAACGGGCTGCTACTTCCCCAGCTAAAATCATCATTTCTGCTACTAACTGTCGGGAACGGGAATCATCTAAAATGTCGATACTGATATCGTCATTTTTGACTTTAATCATCGCCTCTGGCATATTGATGCTGATCGCACCTTGATTATACCGCCAAGATTTGCGCTTAGTTGCCCAAGTAGCGATCGCCGCAATCTCTGGTTCTGCTTGTACCCCTAATTCCAGCATTTCATCTACATCTTCGTAGGTGAGGCGATAGGTAGGCTTGATTAAGCTGGGATGAATAGTAAAGTCTTCTACTGCCCCTGTCTCATCTAAGACAACGCCAAAACTCAAAGCACAGCAGACTCTTCCCTGTACCAAACTCATGGGGCCAGTCGCCAATATTTCAGGGAACATGGGGATCATTCCCGTGGGTAGATAAACTGTACTACCTCGCTTCCTGGCTTCTAGGTCTAAATCATCTTCTGGTGCTAAGTAGCGGGTAGGATCGGCGATATGCACCCACAATCTTTCCCGGCTATCGGGGAGTTTTTCCCAACTCAATCCATCATCTATTTCAGTGGTGCTTTCATCGTCAACTGTGTAGACCTTCAGGTGAGTCAAATCGAGGCGATTTGTGTCTAAGTCTGTCGGCGGGAAATCCAAACGCTGTTGCGCCACTTCTAATACCTTGCTAGGAAACTGAACTGGAATTGACGAACGACGCAGGAACAAGTTTTCTGTGGCACTCCACCACCCCAAATCTACCAGTAATTGAAAAGCGCCTTGGGGGGTCGCGGGTCGCCCCAGCATATTCATTGTTTCTAAAACTAGGGCTGGGGGAGGATAGGCACGCGCCAGAGAATCATAGTTTAGCCCCACCTTTACAATGTCAGCCAAAAGTGTTCCATACTTTTCCAATCCTTCTAGGCGTTGGCGGTCATGACGCTGCCACTCTACTGCTTCCCCTTGGAGTGCTTGTTCTACACGCGTCAAAAATTCCTGCTGTCCCCTAGCTTTGAGGGCTTCTACTTCTATCTGGTGTTTGCGCTCTGCTACTTGAGCCGCCGTTCTCGGTTCGTAAGCATCACCTTTTTGTTTAAAATATAACTTGTCATCTGATAACAAGCAATGAGCAGCATAACTGGGAGCTGAGTTGGATTCTGAAAACAGTAGATTAGCCATTTGGGATGGCGTGACTGTTTCTCCATCTTCTACTAGTAATTCCCACGCCACTTCTAAGCTGGAGGGGTCGAGATAAGGCTTGACTTCCTCCAAAAACTTGTCAATATCCGATGGCTTATAAGTGTTGCCGTTAACTGTATATGTAATTTGTCTAGGCGCGAGGCTGTGGGATTGACCGCGTTCATCTACCACAAACCAACGGGTTTTTCCATCTGGGCGGTCTACCACGCCCAAACGGCGATCGCCTTGAACCCTAAATTCAACTAGCGTCCCCTTCTCCACAACTCTCGCAATTAATTGGTTAACAAATAGATTTTAGATTTTGGAGTTCAATAATGACTACTAAATCCAAAATCCGGTGATTTTAACTGTAGAACAATATCCTACACTAATTGAGATTTTAGATTATGGACTCAGACGATTTAAAGCTACATAACACTGTTTATGTAGCCACTTCCGTTTATCCAAAATCTAAAATTCTCGCCACTGACTAGAATTAGCCTTCCGCATTGATAAATGGCAACAAAGCCACAAGACGGGAACGTTTAATTGCTAATGTCAATTCTCGCTGTTGTTTAGCGGTTAGCCCAGTAATTCTTCGGGGTAGTATTTTACCACGCTCGGTGATAAATTTACGCAACAAATCAACGTCTTTGTAATCAATCGGTTCTCCAGGCTTAATTGGAGACAGGCGACGACGGTAATAGCTCATCTTTACTTGATTTCCTTGTGAACGGTATGTTTATTACAGTGGGTACAGAACTTTTTCAGTTCTAGACGATTGGTGGTGTTACGACGGTTCTTGGTTGAGGTATACCGGGAAACACCTGGCGATCGCTTGTCTGGATTTGTCCGGCATTCAGTACACTCTAGTGTGACTATAATGCGCGCACCTTTACTTTTAGCCATAATCTTATCAAACGCTAAAGCCTGAAGAGAATTAACACAAATGACTATCGTCTCACATTTCGTCGTAAAGTTCCAACTATTCGCTTAATTTTTAAATCAAGAGAATAGCCCCGACTCGACGAAACTATGAAAGTTCCAGCGTAGCGGTCATGCCAAGCCTGCCGCATCTGGGTATCAGAGAAAGCCGCACCACAGTCAATTGCCAGAGGAATCACTAGCAATATGGCAGTAGGGTTGAGTCTAATGTTGCCCAAAGCAATGGACAGCAAAAGAACACCAAAGCCAATTATAACTTCTCTCTTGAACAGTGCCAGCAATTCAGGAATCCTGGGGACAACTTCCCCGTTTTCCACTTCCAGCACCTTTAAATCAAACGCCCAACGCCCTAAACTCTGTCCTTGGTTGTTAAAGACAACCAACACCCGCAAAATTAACCAACCAATCACAAAAACTAAAATTTGCACAACTTGAATACCGATACCACCACTATTACCCAAGAAGGAACTAACTAACCAAACACCAAGAAAATCGACACCCAAAGCGAAACCTCTTCGCCAAATATCAGCCTTAGGATAATGTTTTTTGGGAATGCGTTCGATAGTCATAAAAATGGGGGGTGGGGAGTAATTCTTGTTGCTTATATATTTTAGGACTTACACAAACAGGTTGTCTGTTGAGACCGGTGTAAGGGTTTCCAACATTTATACTCGAATGGGTATTAAACTTTGAGGAGTATATTGCTCATGTTACGTCTACTAAAACCTTTCGCTTCTCGCCAACTCCTATGGGGTATGGTTTCGGCAGTATTATTCTTGACAAGTATGGTCATATTTCCTGCACCTACTTGGGCTTCTCATTCTGGGTTGGGGGTTGATAGCGGTCATTTAAGTGCTTGTCCGAGTTCCCCAAATTGTGTTGTCAGTCAAAATGCTGATGTTAAACACGCCATTGAACCAATTCCATATCATGTAGACCGCGAAAAAGCACGAGAAACTTTACTCAAGGTGCTGACAGTTGTACCGCGTACGGAGGTTGTAGAACAGACTGATAACTATATCCATGCCCTTTCTAAGAGCCGTATTTTTAAATTTGTTGATGATGTAGAATTTTATTTACCTGCAAATGAGTCAGTAATTCATCTGCGATCGGCATCTCGTATCGGAGATTCGGATCTTGGTGTTAATCGCAGGCGTATGGAGCAAATTCGTCTGGCTTTACAGGATTTGAATATTTAAGGGAAAATCAAACCATAAATTATCCGCAATTGCTGGTTTGGTGGGGTGCGTCAGTATGAATAATTTCTGAGTATAGTTAGGTTCTATCGTACTGACGCACCCTACACTTGGATATTTTTTTACAAGAATTATTGCCTAGTATTTTATAAACAACGAGTTAGCAGTTATAACTGCATATAAACTTTTGCTAACCTGTGGGTTTGACAGTAGTTTTGCTGAGGTTGGTTTTCAAGCGTTTTGTATAACATTGGTTGAGCAAAGTCTAAGTAATTAATGAAAACCCTTAATAAATAGGGGTTTTACTCGCATACAAGCTTAGTTTTTCTCAACAATTTATACAAAAAGTCTTGGGTCAGCATGGGTAAGGCAATCGGGATTGATTTGGGAACAACTAATTCTGTTGGTGCGTTTAAGTTAGCGGAAGTAGAAGTGGTGACAGCTAACGATAATACGCCACCAGATAGAAAATTGACGCGATCGCTTGTTGCCTATGACCAGGATAAATTATTGGTGGGAAATCAGGCTTACAATCAGTTACGGGCTGACCCTGAAAATGTGATTGTTTCGATTAAACGGTTAATAGGTAGGGGTTTTAGTGACCAAGCAGTCAAAAAACAAAGGTCAGAGGTTGGTTACAAAATTACTGAACCTAGCTACGGAACCGATAACAGCATTGCGGTTTGGCTAGGAGGTAAGGAATACAGTCCAGAGGATATCTCGGCTGAGATTCTTAAAAAAGTCGTATCTAATGCCCAAGCTTATCGTCAAGGAATTGGCAAAATAGACGAAGTAATTGACCAAGCGGTGATTACTATCCCTGCCTATTTCAACGACCAGCAACGCCACGCCACCCGTACCGCCGCCCTCAAAGCCGGACTGACACCGTTAGAATTACTACCAGAACCGACTGCTGCCGCCATATCTTACGGTTTTTCGCCAGATAGCGAAGATGTGAAGACGATTTTGGTTTACGACTTTGGTGGCGGTACATTTGATGCTTGCTTGATCACCGCAGCTGGTACTTCATTTATTGAACAGGGGAAAGCGGGAGATTTATGGTTAGGTGGGGATGACATTGATTCTCAAATTATGAGCTTTGTGAAAACCCAAGTCGCCCAGGAGGAGAGAATTGCGGATATTGATGGCTTAATAGCCAAAATGCCTTATTACCAAAGGCTAAGATTTAACGCCGACCTGAAAATGGCGGTAGAACGTGCCAAGGTTGAATTAAGTAGCGCCCAAGTAGCCAGGATTAGCCCAGCAACTCAATTACTGGATGAATTAGGCATTGCTATTCCTATTGAGGTAGAAATTACTCGTCAGCAATTTGAGGCGATGATTAGCGACTTGGTTGATCGTTCAGTGCAGATTTGCCGCCTCGCCTTACAAGATGCAGAATATCACTTGGAAATGGTGGATATAGTGTTGTTGGTTGGGGGGTCTTCCCAAATTCCTTTAGTACAACGCAAAGTTAAGGAAGCCTTTGGTAATAATAAGGTGGTTTTGCATCCGCGGCCGATGTATGCGGTGGCGGAAGGTGCGGCGATTGTGGCGGCTGGGCAAACGGATAAAGTCACAACAGTATCCCGTGATTACTACATTAAGTTACTAGACGATCGCTATAAAGTGATTAACCGCAATGATATTCTGCCTATCATCACATCCCACACCTTCAAAACTGTGGCTGATGGACAACGGTTAATTCACTTCCAGTTTTTTAGCCCTGACCAGGTGAGGGAAGAATTGGATGGGGTCGATAAAAAAGAAAGTATTGGGGATATGTGGTTGGGTTTAAACCAGGTTTATCCCAAAGGAACGGAAATTTTAGTTAATTTGGAGTTAGACGAGAAAAATAGCGCTTTGAAAATGACAGCCACCCTGAAAAATGACCCGGCGGAAAGAGTAAGCTGTACATTTTCGCGGGGTCGCTCGGATGAGAGAATTTATAGGGAATTAGAAGTAGCGATCGCTGAACTCAACAAGCAAGACTTAACTCAACTTGGCGTAGAAGAAGCATTGAAGCTAGCAGTTCCAGTAGTCAAATTAGCTAACAGTATTATCGACCCGAAAACTGAGGAAGAACGCATTGATAAACGTGAAGACGCTCAAGTAAGCTTGCAGAAATTCCAAGTTTCCATGTCTAAGGAAGCTTTAGACGCGGAGTCTCTGATGAATGAATGCGATCGCATCGTTCAAATCTGCGGTTTCCTCATTCCCCCACCACAAAAGGAAAGATTACAAAAGCTGAGTCAAGATTTGCAAGGGGCAATTAATACCCATGACCTATCGAGAATGGAATCTTACAGCGAAGATGCTAGACGGGAACTGGATCATCTACCAAATGAAGTCCAAGTCATTCAAGCTAGTTTGTTAGCTATTCGCCAAGCCAGGCAAGTTGCACCCACCCAAGCCAGCGCCATGTCGGATAAACTCTATCGTCTACTGGAAGCGATGGAAAGTGGCAATCCACAAGAAAGCGATCGCTTGTGGCAAGAACTACAGCCAGATGTCAAACTTTGGCTCAATCAGGAATTACCTAGCAATATGATTGCTACAGGAATCAGCCGATGATGCAAGTTAATTGTCCTGTGTGCAGTTACCAAGATATTACAGGCGATACTTGCCCCAATTGTGATGCCGATTTGCGTGTAATTCGGATGCTGCAAGCGTTACCGCAAGTCCCTACTCAATCGCCGTGGCCATTAAGAATTGCCCTGTTGCTGCTAATTATTGCCATAGGTGTGGGAGTGGCGACGAATTTGATATTTTCTCGACCGCAGTTAAATACAGTAGTTATTACTCAACCAAGCCCTGTTACACCCCAAAAGCCCCCAGAACCAACCACCTACACAGTTCAACCAGGAGATAATCTCAGTGCGATCGCACAAAAATTGTGTGGTCAGGGAGTTTCTTTGCCAGCAATAGTACAAGCCAACCCCCAACTCATAGGTAGAGAAAATTATCTAGAAGTGGGACAGGTGTTGAAAATTCCTAAGTGCCAGGAGGGTATTTGATGAACCTGCTGGAAAGCTTGAATAGATTAACTAAAAATCATTTGGGGATAGGAATTGTTGATGCTTGGTTGCAAGCACCACAAACTAAGGAAGCTAGCCAAAAAGCAGCACAACTAGCTCAAACAAAACACCTACGGGAGGCTGTCACCATAGCCGAAAAAGCCCTGAGTTGTTGGTCAAGAAAACCGGGGTTTTGGGAACGGTTGATTTGCCAAATCCTCTTAGGTAAGTTGGTCAATCAACTAACTCAGCAATTACAAGAATGGCGCAAACAAGTAGGGACAGTTGACAAACAACTTGCTAGCGCTAAAACTCTACTCAAACAAGATACTGGCGATCCTTGGGAAACAACAAACCTGACAAATATCATCACCATTTATCAGCGTTGTAGCAAAATCCTCTACGACGAGAGGATTTTGCAAGCCATTCAAAAATGTCAACAAGAACTACAGAAACGCCACCAGTTCCAAGAATTGGTAAAGCAAGGCCAATCCCTGGTAGAAAATCTGTTTTTTAAAAATGCGATCGCCACTTACCAGCAAGCTGAACAACTTTACTCCACCCAGCTACTAACTCAAGCCATTGCTACCGCTACACAGCAAGTTCCACAAGAAGAAGCTTACGGCGCTAGTTTACAAAGAGTGCGACAAGGGGAAGCAGAAGGAAAGTTACGGGGAGCGATCGCCCTTTTAGAATCGGCTTTAGCTAAATTTCCCCGCACCGACGGCCATGAGTTACTACACAAACTTAAATCACTCGTTCAAGGTAGAGAACTATTTCGCCGAGGTTTAGCCGCAGAAAAAATGGGTGATTTTACCACAGCTATTTCTTTATATGAAAATGCTGAATCTTTACTACCAGAAAATACTAATTGTCGGATTCGTTTAGGCTTAGTCACAATTAAAACTCAAGCCTGGGAAACAGCACTATCTTACTTAGAAGATTTACCCGGAGAACAAGCTGCATATCTACGGGGATTTGCTTATGCACAACAGGAAAATTTACAAATAGCCTATCGAGAATGGCAAGGATTATCTGGTGTAGAAATCAGCGAACAAAGGGAAATTCTCAAAATTATCAGCCAAAGACAACGCCTGTTTTGTCTACAAAATATTGAAGAATTAGTTAAAGCTGAAAATCTAGAACAAGCAAAAATAGCTAGTAGAGAATTTGCTCAAAAATTTGGTTTTAACCAGGTAGTAGAAGAAAATCTCCAACAACATATCCAGCCACGTTTAGAAGCAGCATTTTGGCAAGGAACTAACTGGCAAGTTATTAGCCAACAAGCTGAAAATGATTGGATTGCCGAACCTGATATTATTACTTTACATAATTGGGCGGTAGCTAGTTATTATCATGCTCAAAAGGATGCAAGTCAACTGATAAATTTAATTATTTCTTTATCCACAGCCTTAGCAAATCTGCATAAAGATATAAATCTTCAAGATGTGTCTTGGCTAGGAACCCAATCTGTTGATTTTCAATTAGTATTTAATCAAATCAAAAACAAAATAGAAACATCTATTGATTCTGCAAAAGATAAAAATATTGACGATTATCTAAAGTTCCGTGATTACTGGCGTTTGGAAATATTAGCTCTAGATTTAATGGGTAACCCCCCAATTACAGGCATAAAAATCAACGATATATTTTTAACTCCCGGTTGTTATAATCACTATCTTAATTTCGACAATAATAATAATAATTTTAACCCAATAGATCCTAAGCAAGAAATTCTACATTGCTTATACACAAATTGGGGATTATCAGTAGCAGCTTGTGTGGCGGGAGATAGCCCAAGAGCAATTAAACTTAAACCGATAAATCCAGCCATTTCTGATTTAGAAATATTTGCTCATAACTTTGTAGCTTACCATGAAGGATGCTATTACCTACAACAATATAAATGGCGTGAAGCAATTAACCCACTCAAGCAAGCAAAATCAGCAATTCAGGTTAATCAAGAATGGCAAACAGAAGTAGATAGACTTTGCCTATTACAGCGTCAAAACATCTCCGAAGACCACGAACATTTAACCTTTGCCCAATTTTGGTACGATATTTTAAATAGTACCAAGGCGAGCGCTTATTTAGCTGAATACAAGGCAGAAAGAATTAGAGAGCAACTTGCTAATAAACAAATATCGAAGCAGAAAGCTCTGCAAGAACTAGAGAAAATTAAACTAATTGATGCTGATAACCCTATTGTAATCGATTTAATTCAGCGAATTGAAGTAGCATTGGCAGTAGAAGTAATTGAAGA
This sequence comes from Anabaena sp. CCY 9910, assembly GCF_963920875.1. NCBI lineage: Bacteria > Bacillati > Cyanobacteriota > Cyanophyceae > Nostocales > Nostocaceae > Anabaena > Anabaena sp. CCY 9910. Next base: position 19,767 of record NZ_CAWUDJ010000020.1, read on the forward strand.
ATTTTTGAATAAAAATAATCTGGAAGGAGCCGTTAAATTTGCCAAACAGAATCCATATCTGAAGGTTAAAAATATAGTCACTGAAATTTGTGTAGATATTTTAGTTGATGGATTTAAAACCAGAAAATTAGGCTTTGAAGAAATTTATGATTTAGGTCGTTGGGCTTATGAACTTAGTCCTGATGAGCCAAATATTCAAGAAATTTATCTGATTAGCCAAGAACTCCATAAAATCTATCATCTCATCAAAGGCGATCGCCATCAAGAAGCCGTTCGTCGCGCCAAGTCTTCAGAATATGACGCTATTCGTTCCTATGTTGGCGATTATTTGATGATGACCTTGATTAGAGGACTTAAAAGTGAAACATTACCTACCCATTTAGTCCATCAATTAGGTCGTTGGGTTTATCAACTCTGTCCTGATGACCCAGATTATCAAGAAATTTACCACCGACTAAATATTCGTTGAAAAAAGGTGAAACATGGAACAGAATCCCTACGATATTTTGGGTGTATCTCAAGCAGCATCAAAAGCTGAGATTACCAAAGCTGTAGCAGTAGCAATGAAGCGCAAGCAATATCCTGTAGATGTGATTGCAAAAGCGCAAAAAAGCTTGATGAAGCCAGAAGAACGCATCATCGCCGACTATTTACGTCCTATATTGCCTCCCATCAAACGTTTTAAATATAGCGACTTATCAGCCTTCGCAGAGTCCGCCCCCACCTTAGCTATATTGCCAGAATTTGATGGATTGGAAAAGGCGATCGCTCAAGCAACCCAAGAAGAAAACCGAGAACGAGAACCCTTAACCATCCCCCTAGCAGAACTCTTAAGCGAGGGTGTCACAGCTTGCCAAGAGAGACGTTACCCCAAAGCCATAAAATACTTAGAAGACTACTGCCACATCTGTCAAGACCGTGATACTCAAGCTTATATCCAAGCCCAGATGTGGCTCATCAAAGCATATCAGCTAGGTGGACAATTACAAAGAGCCGTGGCACTCTGCCAGATGTTAGTCAATCATCCCCATCCCCAAGTGCAAACTTGGGCAAATAAAACTCTACCTCATTTATCAAAAGAGATGTCCCGTGTCTGATTCACCCTCAATTTATCTCCAAATCACCAACTGGCTAAAATCCACTTTTTTGGGTGCAAAGCCAGAAATCCCCACATCTTCCCCAGATGTAGCGACATTTATCGAGAACCGCTATCTGCTGACTCAAGCACAACGGGACTGGTTAATCCAAGAATTTAGCAGCTTACAAAAGCAAAATACCTCACTCCAGCAGTCCCTACGAGAACAACAAACTCAAACCACAGCCAATACTGAAGATTTATTCTTAGAACTCCTAGAAGTTACCGACGCACTCGAAGCCTTACTCAATTACCTAGAAAACAACCCAGACCCCAGCCCAGAATTTTGCCAACGCTTACCCAAATCCGTAGGCGCAGTCTATCGTAAATTTCTCAGCGTCCTCAGCAAGCGCCAAGTTTTACCTATAGAATTACAAAGTGACCAACCCGATTTTAATTTCTGCCGAGTGGTAGACCGGGAAATTAGAAATGATGTAGAAGACCAAACAATTACTAAAATAGTCCGTCAAGGTTTCCTCATCGGTGAAAAAGTTTTACGTCCCACAGAAATCATTACCTCAAAATCAGAACAGAATTAAAAACAGCAACCAGAAAAATTCATGACTGGTAATACTGGAACTAGATCATTACATATACCGATAAAGCAAAACTATCAACCACAAGCGGCCGATACAAATATCGATGCTGATATTTATTTATTTACTCGTTTGCAGCAACTTTCCATCAGTCAAAGAATAAAAATGTTGACTGCACATGAGCGTGGGATAAAAAAATTATGCCTAGCAGGGATTAAATCTCGCCATCGTGGTGCTTCCTTAGAGGAAATTAAGTATATATTTGCGTGTGCTGTACTAGGGGATAAATTAACTCCTCATTTCCGACCAACAGGTATTGATGAAAGTATGTGGATTCAAGACTCAATTACCCTTGCAGGCGAACTACATCAAATTTTTGAGTCAATTAATATTTCTTACTATGTTAGTGGAGGTGTGGCTAGTTCCATTCATGGTGAACCTCGTTCCACCCGTGATTTAGATTTGGTGATAGAAATCCAACCCGACCAGATTGACTTACTGATAATAACGCTAGAAACTGCGGGTTATTACTGTCCTTTAGGGGCGGTTGAGGACTTGAAGCGAGGACAAGAGCGAATGCTCAACATCACTCATACGGAAACGATCGCTAATGCTGACCTTTATATCACCGATACTTCACCATTTGCATCATCGCAGATGGCGCGTCGCATTTTACCTGATTTAGATGGTATATCCCCTTTTTGGGTAGCTTCTCCCGAAGATACAATTTTACAAAAGTTGTTATGGAGTCGCAATAGTCAATCAGAAAAACAGTGGCGTGATGTATTGGGAATACTCAAGTTACAAGCGATTAATTTAGATTATGCTTATCTTACACAATGGGCGGAAGACCTCAATTTAGTTGATGCTTTCAGCCGAGCCTTAACCGAGGCTGGTTTATAATCTTCTTCAACTGGTCGCGGCATTAGTGAGCGATATTGATAATTTAATAAACTTCATCGTGGCTACCAATATCAACCAATAAAATAACCATTTCTAACAAATTTTCATCCTCAGAGAAAGTAAATATAATTCTACAATCATAAGTAACAGAACAAGACCACAAACCAGCTAAATTTCCTGTTAACTTATGAGACTTTAAAGAAGTTGTAAATGGGTCGTCTGCTAAAAGCCTTAATACCTTAACTATCTGATCTTTTAATTGTGGTTTTTTCTTGATAATTTTCTTAAAAGAGCGCTTAAATCCACTACTCCAGACAACTTCCATCATCGTCTCCTAGTAAATCAGCGATCAAATCATCAACGCTTCCTCTATGAGCTGTCCCATCTTTCAAAGCCTGCATTACTTCCTGACTATTAGCCAAAATTTCAACCCGTCGATTCTCAATTCTTTGCTGGCGAAGAAACTCAAATAAATACTCTTGATCTTCTGTGGGTAAACTTTCAATAGAATTAATAATTTCTCGTAAAGTCATCATAGAACTTCCTAAGCAAGTAAATTCTACCTTTCCTAACTCTATTTTAACGTGAGTTCGACAAGTCTTTTCTGACCTCTCCCCCAGCCCCTCTCCGAAGCGGCTAAGGTGTACACACAAGTCTGAAAATTCCCTTTAGTACTTGGTTTCGTCATCTAGCTTTAGGTTGTGCGATCGCTATGAAAACCTGTCATTGCGTTCGCGTTAGCGTCTCGTAGAGAGGAGGAACGACGACGCAATCGCAAAAACCACGGGATTATGTGATTACTTCGCTGCGCTCGTAATGACATTTTAAGGGGCTATAACGCCTGAAACCCTTGCAGATAGTACTTGTGTGTACACCGTAGCTCCGACGCGGAGAGGGGAGTAAAGAAACCCGGCAATTTGCAGTTAGGTTTAATTTAGCCCTTATACTTAGAGGATGTTTGAAAATTTTCTATTAATGTTCATATATTTCTAACGGCAGATCATCCGGGTCTTTAAAGAAAGTAAATTTCTTACCAGTAATCTCATCGATTCTGATATTTTCTACCTCTACATCATGAGATTGTAAATAAGCAACAGTCTCTTCTATACTTTCAACAGCAAAGGATAAATGTCTTAAACCACAAGCTTCTGGAGTACTTGGTCTTTGGGGAGGATTCGGAAAAGAGAATAATTCAATTTGGGTATTTTCGTTAATGCGTAAATCTAATTTATAAGAATTTCTGGCAGCACGAAAAGTTTCTTGAATAATTCCCAATCCTAGAACTTCCACATAAAATTTTTTTGATCGCTCATAATCTGAGCAAATAATCGCTACATGATGAATACCAGTGGTTTTCATATAATTAAAAACTTTGTAAAACTGTCTTAGACACAATTCTAGTCTTCTTTAAATCTGCATTTGAAAGTTTTTCCCCAGCTTGCAGGCGGGTAGCAGAAGTTTGTAAAACTGTGGCTGCATTATTATCGCCGATTTGTAAAGCTGTTTTGGCTGCTGTTTGTAACATTGTCGCGGCACCAGAGCGATCGCCTTGACGCAATTTTGTCTCTGCTAATTGAGTTTGGCGATACTTAGCCAATGTCAAAATAGATTTATGTACATGGGGGTCAAAATCCGCTTGATAGGCCTGCATCACATTTGCATATATCGGCCAAATTTGTGAAAGCAGCCCCTCTTCATGCAAACTCGGATTATCATAGCGGACTTGTACATTACCAATTACCTGCTGTCCTTCCGGTAGCTTTCCCAGGTAAAGATTCGCTAAAACCACCCGGTTCTCATCTTTCATCAAATCTCCCAAACGAATAATAAAACTCCCATCTGCTTCTGGTTCTACCGGTAACTCAATAATATCAGGGGCAACTTGGGCAATAGGCCGCAGTTCTGCTAGCCGGACTTGGGGCGCAAGAGACAGTATGAGGTAAGCATTAGTTAAACCCACCGATTGCACCCTCGCAAACAGGCGATTAAAGTGATGGACAGCTTGTTCTGGACGCTCAATGTGAGCTAGAGTACCACCACCAGCATCAGCAATTGTTTCTAATAAATCCTGATTCCAATTATTACCAAAGCCCAAAGTATTGATAGTGAGGTTGATTTTTGCCGCCTTCTTGGCAAATTCCCGACAACGCCTGCTATCATCTGGGCCGATTTCCCACTTCCAAATTTTGAGACTATCTTCACCATGACCATCCGTAAGGAGGAATGCTTGGGAAACAGCCCCTCTTGTCCCCTTCATCAGTTCTGTAATTCCCTGTTGCAAACCCTCAGCAATAACTGTACCGCCGCTAGCCTGTAGCTTCTTTCTAATTTGGGTTTTGATACTTTCGGGGTCTTCGACTATTTGATTGGGGATAATGACTGTCGCAGACCCAGAAAACGCCACAACTGAAATCCGATCGCCTGGCTGTAACCTATCTAATAATCTCTCAACAGCCGCAATTACCATTTTCAACGGCTTACCGTGCATGGAACCACTTTGATCTAAAATCAAGCATAAATTGAGTGGTAAATTTTGCTCAAACTGCTCGGCGACAGCAGAAATGGAAATTGCCAATTGACGCTGGCTGCTCAATTGAGTGGCATCAATATTAGTATCACTTAACGCTCTTAGCAATTGAACTTTCATTTAGGAGGGATATCTTGCAAGACGGTTTTGGAGACAATCCGGGTTTTCTTGCGATCGCTTTCTGATAAATCTTGCCCAGCCTGTAATTGAGTCGCAGAGGTTTGTAAAACTGTCGCCGCACCTGTGTCACCCATTTGCAGGGCAGTTTTGGCAGCAGTTTGCAACATAGTAGCCGCACCCACGCGATCGCCTTGTTGCAATTTGGCTTCTGCTAGCTGGGTTTGCCGATACTTAGCTAAGGCTAAAATCGACTGTTGCACCTGGGGATTAATAGCTGGTTGGTACTCCCTAACAACATTGGCATAAACGGGGATATTGGGAGTGAATAACCCGGTTTGGTCTTGTGCTGGGTTATCATAACGGATCTGCACATTGGCAATGGGTTGTTTACCCTCTGGCAATTGACCCAGATAAATATTAGTCAAAATCACCCTTTCTACATCCTTCATCAAATCTCCCAGGCGAACAGCAAAACGGCCATCTGTTTCTTGTTGCAGGGGTAACTCAATTGTGTCTGGGGCAACTTGGGCAATGGGTTTAAGTTCTGCCAGACGGACATTAGGCGCAAGAGACAATAGCAAATAGGCGTTTGTCAAACCCACCGTTTGTATCCGACTAAACAGACGACCAAACTCATCTACCGCTTGTTCGGCTTTCTGGATATAAGACAAGCTTCCCAAGCCTGCATCCGCAATTTTTTCTAGAACATCTTGGTTCCAGTTGTCGCCAAATCCCAGAGTATTCAAAGTCAAGTTATAACCAGCAGCTAATTGAGCGAATTTCAAGCAGCGATTGTTATCGCCGTGTTCATTTTCCCCATCGGTTAACAAAAAAGCTTGAGAAATCGTTTCTTTTTTCCCCTTGGCTAATTCCTCAATTCCCAAACGCAAACCCTCATCAATGGCTGTCCCACCATCCGCCGCCAGCCGATTGATTTGTTTCTTGATTTGTTCTGGGTTGTCGATGACTTGATTAGGGACTAAGACCTTAGCACGGTGATCAAAAGCTACCACACTCAGGCGATCGCCAGTCTTGAGACGGTCAACTAAGCGAATCGCCGCCTGTTTGACTATTTCTAACGGTCGCCCATTCATCGAGCCGCTATGGTCAAGAATTAGACATAAATTAAGCGGTACAGTGCGGTCTTGAGGTTCAGCACCAGCTGAGATGGAAATTGCCAACTGACGCTGGCTGCTTGGCTGTTGTGCATCCAAATTGGCATCATTGAGGACAGGCTGCAAATTAACTTTCATAACCCTTAATTCCTGGTTAGTATATATACATTCATGAATAACTCCAAAACGCTACACCAGCGCTACGGAAAACTTTATTAAAGTCAATCCATTAATATATTTCAGATAATATATTCAGAATATCTTAGGAGCCACCTGTTGGCAGATGCTCTGTTACCTCCGATTAGCGAGAAAACCGCACTTGAAGAGAGCTAGCATCGCGCTAGGATGTATTACAGTTAACGGCACAATATCAGGCGATCAGTTGCTATGGACATTTCCCCCATCAAGGCTGTTCAAGCCCCTTACTACGGTGACAACTCCTACAGGACACCGCCACCAGATTTACCCTCCCTTTTACTCAAGGAACGAATTGTCTATCTGGGGATGCCACTGGTTCCTGCTGTTACGGAATTGATAGTCGCTCAACTATTGTATTTACAGTCCGACGACCCCGACAAACCAATTAAAATCTATATAAACTCCACTGGCACCTCCGGTTATAGTGGCGAACCTATTGGCTTTGAAACTGAAGCCTTCGCCATCTACGACACCATGAAATACATCAAGCCTCCAATTCACACCATTTGCATCGGTTCGGCGATGGGGATGGCAGCAATGTTACTGAGTGCTGGGACAAAAGGTTGTCGCGCTAGTTTACCCAACGCCTCAATTATCCTGCATCAACCCAAGAGCTACGCCCAAGGTCAAGCAACGGATATTCAAATTCGAGCCAGGGAAGTCTTGGTAAACAAAGGTTCAATGGTTGATATTTTCGCCCGCACCACCGGACAGGCACCAGAAAAAATCACCAAAGACATGGATCGTCTCCTATACATGACTCCTTATCAAGCCAAGGATTACGGTTTGATTGACAGAGTTTTTGAAAAAGAAGAACTTGCAAATCCACCACTACCAGCAAGTGTTCTTTAAACAGTCAATAGTCAATAGTCAACAGTCAATAGTGAATGAACTAATGACTCATCACTAATTACATACGGAGTCAAAAAAAATGCCTATAGGAGTTCCTAAAGTTCCGTACCGGATGCCAGGCGGCCAATTTACCGATTGGATTAGCATCTACGATCGCCTCTACCGGGAACGGATTATTTTCCTGGGACGCGACGTTGATGATGAAATTGCTAACCAAATCATCGCTGTTATGTTGTACCTGGATTCGGAAGACCCAGGTAAAGATATTTACTTGTATATCAATTCCCCCGGTGGGATGGTAACATCCGGCTTGGCAATTTACGACACAATGCAGCACATCAAATCAGATGTGGTAACCATTTGTGTAGGTTTAGCCGCTTCGATGGGTTCCTTCTTGTTAGCTGCTGGTACTAAAGGTAAGCGCCTAGCATTACCCCATTCACGGATCATGATTCACCAACCCTCTGGCGGCACCCGTGGACAAGCAACCGATATCGAAATCGAAGCCAGAGAAATTCTGCGGATTCGCCACCAGCTCAATCAAATTTATGCCAACAACACCAATCAACCCATAGCCAAAATTGAAAAAGACATGGATCGGGACTTCTTCATGTCAGCTCAAGAGGCAAAGGAATACGGCTTGATTGACCGTGTGATTGAAGAACGCATCTAGAAATGGGGGCAGGGGATGAATCAATTCAAAATTCAAAATTCAAAATTCAAAATAAATTCCATCCCCAGTCCCCAATCCCCAGTCCCCAATCCCCAATCCCCAATCCCTAGAAAAACTGTCAAATGTGAACTATAAATTATAAGATTATTGTTTATTATTAAAACTTTCAGCAAAAAGCTCATCGCTGATGGCTGAATATTACAGAATTAAGTAGATCAAAATGGATCTCGGAGATTGCTACCGTTTATTGGGTTTAAGGTCGGGAGCTTCATTTGCTGATATTAAAGCCTCTTACCGACGGCTGGCGCAGCAATATCATCCTGATATCAACCCTAGTGATAAAAAAGCTCAAGATAAGTTTATTGCCTTGACTGAGGCTTACAGATTTCTGTTGACGGTAGTACCTCCAGAGGACACAGCCCCAAAGTCAAAGCAATCACCTGCGTCTAGTAGTGAAAATATCAAAGCAACTCACTCAGAGAAAGCGCCTACGGCTACCGTCACAGATGAAAAGTCAGCCCCATCAAAACCACCGAACATTATAGAAATTGAACAACGGTTAAAGTGGAAGACTTACGAACAACTGCAACGGTTTTTGCGGGAAAGAAGGTTTCCCCAAGCGATCGCCTTAGCAGAAGCTTTAGCCGCCCGTTTGCCAAAAGATCCAGAAGTACGCCAATGGCAGGCGATCGCCTATCAAATCTGGGGACGCGCCCTCATTAACGAAAATCAACTCCTCAAAGCCAGAGTCTACCTCAAAAAAGCCTTAAAAACTGACCCTCATAACAAGGCATTATGGGAGGAAGTACAGCGCGATTTCCAAAAGCTGGAACAGATATTTTAGTCAATAGTCATTAGTCAAGCGTTTCTTTGTGACTTCCAGATAAAAAATATCCAAAATGTAGGGTGCGTCAATATGAACAATGTCTGAGTATAGTTAGGTTCTATGGCGCTGACGCACCCTACTAAACCATGAATTTTGGATAATTTATTTTTTGTTGTTCCCTTATTTTTCAGCGTGGACATAATCTACAAAGTAAAATTTCGGCACCAGCCAAAATTTTAGCCAGGAGTAAAGTCCCAGTCCTAAGATTGCTGTAATTATTAAGGGTAAACCTAGCCGGACTCTTAAGGAGTCAGGTATAACGGCAACCCCAGAAATAACAAGGGCGAAATAGCCTAGTAATATCAGTTGTAGTCGCTCGATATTCTTCAGGGTATTACGACAGCTGCTGCAATGCCGGGTGTGTTGTTTGTATCTGTCTAACAAGACATCCCGGTTGTCGTTAATTGCGGCAGCTTCAGGAATGGGGATTCCCACTTCTTTCCAAGGTAATCCCCCGTCACAGTATTTATCAAACCACTTGCGAAATTCAATTACCAGGCGATCGGCGCTTGTTGGCATCTTGTAGGCTGTTTTCCAAGTGGCTGATAATTGTCTTTGTTGGATCAAATGCTCTTGCTGATTGAGCAAAATCATATCCCCATCAAGTACTAAATTACGCGTTTTGATGTGATCCCACCATCTGGGTGTAAGACGATGAAGTGTTTTAGCAAAATTGCGAGGAAACTGAGCGACAATTCTTGATTTGCCAGGAGATACAGGAAGGCAATAAGTGACAAGTCCTAACTGTTTTCCATCATTACCAACACTAATGGCGTACTCTAAACGACAAGGCGGTTCAAAAGTAATCTTGGCTGTGACTAGTCCATCTGCGACAGCCTCAATCAAACCTGGCGTTGATTGCATAATACTAATAGGTCTAGCCCTGCCTTGTTCTCGATTACCCTGCACTCCATGATGGGCAAAAGGAACATGACTAGGATCTGCCACATTTTCTACTAGAGTTTGCCAGTCGTATTCTAAATCGCGCACGAAAGAAGTCCACACAAAACCTTTGCTAGCGTCTACTTGCGGTGACAGAGGTAATGGTGTTTGATGGGCTAATTCCTGAGAGTTCACATCAGGCCAAACCCAGAGTAAATCATTCTCTTGGCGTACAGGCAAGGAAATAACACAAAAGTCTTTTCGGTTTTTGGTAACTATTTCTGGATTCTCAGCTTGAGGAATGCGGGTACAAACACCCTCAGTATCAAATTGCCAGCCGTGATAACTGCACATTAAGTTACCGGTTTTATCGTCAATACGCCCTTCACTTAAGGGTGCGAGACGGTGAGGACATTGATCTATAAATATCCGAAAACTATCTGATGATTTTGGTTTCCAGATAACTAAACGAATTCCTAAAAGAGTAACAGGGGTTGGCCGTTTGGGGTCTAAGTCTTCTATGGGTGAGACAGGATACCAGTGCTGAAAAAAATTGAATTCAGGTTGCATTTTACCTTAAAATTGAATAAATTTTATTAAGTGTATGTAAAATCAGATAAATTCAAAGTCAGCAATCAACTTGCTGTATCAAACTGCCAATTTCTATCATTACCTAAATTGGTGACTATTAATCCTCTCATCTAAATCTTTGCCAAAATCCTCGCACAGTAAGATCGGGGACAAAATATTATGTCCAATTCTGCAATCACTATCACCATCAAGTTATTTGCTGTTTACCAAGAAGCTTATGGAATACCAGAACTGGTGTGGGAATTTCCCAATGGTACACCCGTTAGCGCAGTGTGCGATCGCCTCATAGCAGAACGCCCAGAACTGGCTCAATGGCGAGATATCACGCGCTTTGGGATTAATCTAATATTTGTCGAACCCGATACAGTTTTAAAAAACGGGGATGAAGTAGTGTTAATTCCCCCTGTAAGTGGTGGTTAGGCTCAGATAGTCGTCCAAATTCTCTCATCCCTAGCCTCAATTCGCCCCTATTTCCCACCCTGTACTTGTGATAAAGTTTGTGCAAACTGCATGATTTGATGCCAAATATCCTGCGGTGTGATGCCAAAACCAATGTTTAACAAGATGAGAATGGCTGCAATAGTTAAGGCATTGGTAAGAGTTGCTTTTAATACCTTCCAAACTATAACAAATACAATCCAAGCTAAAATAAGCGTAGGAATCATAAATATAAATTCCTCAAGATTTATCTCTAATTTTCAAGGGACTTGATTAGTAAGTCTATATTTTCCGGGAAATAACTACCTATAATTTTTGTCGGGAGTGTAATGTTTTTAACATCATATTATGTCTAGCAATACCTGAATCTTTGGGCAACTATTGCAAAATGACTATACATAGAGGAATTGCTTGATTCCGGAATTTAACATGAATTTTTAGACAAATTCATAGGACTTACGCAAGTGTCATAATCAAACTAACTCTAGGGTGCGTCAGCCCCAATAATTGTGTACACATTAAAGAATTTTCCACATCTGACGCACCCTACTATTGGGTCAGTTGTGTAAGTCCTGATTCACTAAAGAGATTTTTATTTTCAAAGAATTAATAGGGGCTAAAAACCTCTGTATCTTGATGCCTTATGTGGTTTTAGATTTTTCTTACGTAAGACACCAAGATACTAAGTATTTGCAATTTCAGTGCTTAGTTGACGGAAATTATCTGAGGTTGGCTTGCTAAATTTTTAGTAGCTGTTAAAACTTCTTGTCTTGCCCATTGATCTGCTGCCAAAATATCATCTAAAGAAGGATTTGCACAGTTATCATTTTGATGGCGATCGCACACTAATTCGATACACCGGGGAATATCTAAAAATTTGATTTTCTCATCTAGGAATAATGCTACAACCTGTTCATTAGCAGCATTTAACACTGCCGGCATGGAACCACCCGCCCTACCAGCCGCATAAGCTAACTGCATACAAGGATACTTTTGATGGTCTGGTTCACGGAAGGTGAGATTGCCAGCTTTGACTAAATTTAAGGGTTCCCAGTCAGTGTAGATGCGTTCCGGCCAAGACAAAGCATACAGTAAAGGTAAGCGCATATCCGGCCAGCCGAGTTGGGCTAAAACTGAGGTATCTTGCAGCTCAATTAGTGAATGAATAATACTTTGGGGATGGATGACAATTTCGATATCTTGATAATCTAACCCAAACAGAAAATGAGCCTCAATTACTTCTAAGCCTTTGTTCATCAGGGTGGCTGAGTCTACAGTAATTTTTCGCCCCATTGACCAGTTAGGATGTTTTAGGGCATCGGCCACCGTCACTTCTGCTAATCTTTCCACATCCCAATCCCGAAAAGCACCACCGGAAGCCGTGAGTAAAATCTTCCTTAAGCCGCCTTTTGGTACACCTTGGAGGCATTGGAAGATGGCAGAATGTTCGGAATCGGCTGGCAATAATTTAACGCCGTGTTTTTCTACTAAGGGTAAGACTACAGGCCCGCCGGCGATGAGAGTTTCTTTGTTTGCTAAGGCAATGTCTTTACCAGCTTCGATGGCGGCGATTGTTGGCAGTAAACCAGCACAACCGACAATACCTGTCACCACTGTTTCGGCATCACCGTAACGAGCAACTTCGATCACTCCGGCTTCGCCCCCTAGTAAAATAGGTTGGGGATCAAGGTCTTTAATAGCTGCTTGCAGTGCTGGTAATTTTTCGGCGGCAGAAATCGCTGCTATTTGGGGACGGAACTGACGAATCTGTTCTGCCAACATTTCTACATTGCTTCCCGCCGCCAACCCCACAATCCGAAACTGATCTGGGTACTGACTGACGATATCTAGAGTCTGAGTACCAATTGAGCCAGTGGAACCAACAAGAGTAATACTTTTCACAATTGCTTAAGGATTTACCGACAACTCCCACTATAAATTGCTGAGGACTCATTAATATAGAGCGATCGCCATAATTAGGGGATTGAAAGCTAGGGATGAGGGACTGGAAACAAAACTCATGGGACATTTGAGAGATTATGTGTCTTTAAATACTAAATAACGTGATGTGCAACTTATTTTTAAAACCTCTCTCCATAGCGCTGAGCGCTTCTGGTAGAGTACCTATCCCCTACAAGGGGGGAGCTACTGCGTTGTGCGGGTTCCCCGCGTTGTAGCAAGTGGCGTAGAGGCTTTAATTATTACTTCCCTTTCCTTGTAGGTAAGGGGTTGGGGGTTAGGTCTGAGAGAAAGTTGCACATGGCGTTAAAGATTTAGTTTTAAATATTTAAAATTTTTCCGAAAATTATTGAATGACCGTTATTTTGTAGTGGCATGAAAGCCAATCATAGTTATACTGAATTTTGTCCAATTTTCTGTTGTTTATTTCTATAAGAAAAAAATGCGTAAGGGATTTTTGGGAAAGACTCAACTCTATGTTTGAAAAGCGAATATTCATCAAAAAATTTTTATGGAAAACTGATTTTCTCTTTCCTGCAATCCTCTGGTTTCTTAGCCGCATCCTGATTTGGATAACGATGTTGTTGGTTGCGCCGAATTTACCATCAGCACCAGAAAGCCTATCTAGCTTAGGTTGGGGAATTTTTGATGCTTGGGATGGGGTGCATTATAGGGCGATCGCCACTACTGGATATGAATTTGTCGATGACGGTAAGCAGCACAATCTAGCATTCTTTCCCTTGTTTCCCTTCTGTATTCGGGTATTAATGAATTTGGGTTTGTCTTTTGAAGTAGCTGGTCTTTTAATCAACAATGTGACATTTTTGGCAGCACTTTATATTTTGTACTTCTGGCTGAAAAATTCTTATGGAATCAGTATCGCTAGATGGGCTACATCCGTGGTTTCTTGTTATCCATCAGCGATGTTTACAGGGGTAATTTATACAGAAGGACTATATTTGTTTTTAAGTACAGCCGCTTTACGGGCTTTTGATCAAAAGCAGTATGGCTGGACAAGCTTCTGGGGTGCCTTGGCGACAGCAACACGTCCCACAGGAATGGCTATGATTCCCGCATTGGCGATCGCTGCTTGGAAAGAACGCAGACCACCAATTGCTTATATTGCAGGTTTAGCCACCGCGACAGGGGTGATCGTCTTTAGTTTATATTGTGCCTTCCGCTTCCACAATCCTCTCGCCTTTATCGCTGCACAACGAGGCTGGCGACCATCTCTAGGCTTTGATTGGCAAGGATGGTTAGGTATGCTGATGAAAATTGTCGTGGGGCCGCAAAACTGGCAGTTTGGTTGGGTTCAGCCTACATCTGGTTGGATTAATGATCCTTGGCATCCTTTGTTGTTTATCCTGATTGTTGGTGGAGGATATTGTTTATACTCCTTCCGCCAGTATTTACACTCCGTCAAGATCATTTATGGTTGTTACATTTTAGTGTTGTTTTTGTTACTACTGGCACCAGAAGACTTAATTAATCGCTTACTGAATGTATTCATGGTCTTTGGTGGTAGTTATGCGTTGTGGCGTTTCCGTAAAAACCTAACTACTGTAACTGTTATGTACGGCTTTTGCGGTATCGGACTGCTGCTTGCTTCTGGGGGAACAATATCCTTAAGCCGCCTAGCTTATGGCATAGTACCTTTGAGTATAGCGATCGGTGTGCTGTTATCTCGCTATCCTCGTCAAGGATATTTTGTTCTAGGTTTATTTATCACACTACTCGCTAGGTTAGCTGTGGGATTTGCTCAAGAACAGTGGGTAGGGTAGAAAAATTAGTGTTTTGTATGTGCTAAATACCTTCTTCTCTGTTGCACGCGTTTATGCAGCGTATGTTTTCGATATGCTTCCAGGTACTCTTCCAGAGAAGCAAGATACGTGCAACTGGCGTTACTTGCAGATAGAGTGGTGTTTCGCCAGTTTCCCTCAGTCATATATAATAACCACAATTTCCAGACACACCGTCCCATATGCCAGTTATGACAAATACTTCAGATAAAAGATTATTTAAACTCATTAAATATAAATCTAAAACGTTATTAAAAATATTTCCTCACCAAGTTCCCAATGATTTAACTATTGCTATTATCTGCGCTGTCCTCATTCGGTTAATTTGTGTTCCTAATAAATCCTCTGACTATACTTCTTTTTTAGCTCCTTGGTATGATTTTATAGCCGCTAATGGTGGGTTTAGTGCTTTAAAACATGGTTTTGCTGACTATACACCTCCCTACCTCTACTGGCTTGTATTGGCAGCCACTCTACTTTCAGGATTGCCTAAAATATTTTCAATTAAGCTTTTCGCTATGGCTGTTGATTTTGTTTGTGCTTTCTTCACTTACAAAATTGTTAAACTTAAATATCCACAAGGTAGACAACCAATTTTTGCTTTTATAACAGTTATATTAAGTCCTGTAGCTATCTATAACAGTGCCATTTGGGGACAGTGTGACGGTATATATACAACAGGATTAATTGCCTGCATTTATTTTTTATGTATAAAGAAAGAAATTCCGGCATTGGTGAGTTTTGGGATTGGACTTTCCTTTAAACTACAAGCAATGTTTCTTTCTCCTTTAATATTAATAATGTTACTTAAACAAAGAATACGTTGGTACTATATACCAATAATTCCTTTAGTATATTTATTAGCAATATTGCCCGCTTGGTTTGCTGGAAGACCGATGTCGGAACTATTATTGGTATATTTTAATCAAGCCAATAAATACAAACAATTAGCTAAAGCTGTCCCTAATCTTTATCAATGGATTCCTAATGATTTATATAATATAGTTGTTCCCATAGGCTTAATATCAACTATATTTGCAGTAATTTTATTAGCTTACGTTGTAAATAAAAGTAAATTAGAAATTACGCAAGAAAGATTGATACATTTAGCAACAATATCAGTTTTATTAATGCCTTATATACTGCCAAAAATGCACCAGCGATATTTTTATCCGGCTGATATTTGTTCTATTATTTTAGCTTTTTACTTGCCACAATACCGTTGGGTAGCAATAGCAGTACAGTTGTCATCACTTTTTAGTTATTTGGGAACTCCTATACATATCAAGTTTTTCTCTATTGTTTTGGGTTATGTACTTTGGTTTGTGATCCGCAAGTGTGATTTGATTTTTCCAAAATTAAATACTGCATTGCGGTAGTAAATTAACGAATTTTGAACTTTAATCTAAATTAAAGCAATAATTAGACTTTTACCTAAATTAATTTTTGGATGGAGCAATCAAAGTAAAGTTTTCCACTGTTCCTAGAATTTCGTTTCCAGATAAGTTTATTTTTTCTAAAGTTGTATTATCTAAAAGCAAATAATCATTACTTCTTCCCATTTGCTGTGAAATTGATGGCTCAGTCAGAACTTGACAATCACAGTAAAAGTCTAGACTAGGGCGATTATAGGCGAAAGAAGTATAAATCTTTGTGCCTGGTAAAACGTGTTGGCGGATTAATGCGGCCACTGGTTTGACTGGAAATGCTTCGTTTAATTCCCAAATCCATGACTGGGAACTCACAAACATAATTAAAACTAAATACATTCCTGTAAATAAAACTGGAATAAAGTTGCGATCGCCTTGATTAACCAGCCATGCTACCGTAGCCATACTCACGGCTAACACAAGACTCATAGCAATGAGAACAGGCTGGGGTTCAGTAGTCACAAAGTAGACACAACCACCTAAACCTGCGATCGCCAGTATGACAAAGAATACTACCCAAGTTATTGATTTAACATGATGGTACTGCCAAACATCAGCCAATTTAGCACCAATGGCCAGAGCTAAAAATGGATATATCGGCATAACATACCAAGGTAGTTTCGTTCTCATCACGGAAATGCTGACTAAGTAGACAATTGTGCCGACAAGAATTAAACAACCCCAGGAAGTGTCACGCTTTTTTGCAGCTAAATAAAGTCCTCCAGGCAAGAACAATAGCCACGGAAAACCATATTTGAGTATTTCCAATACATAGTACCAAGGTGGGCCACTATGTCCTTCTACAGGTTGAAAAAGTCGGTTAAAAGTTTGTGATTGCAAGTTTATTTGTAAAAAACTACCTCCATAATGTTGCCATTGAGCAATATACCAGGCGATCGCTGGCGCACTTCCTAAAAACAGCCCTGACCATAAATAAGGGCTGGTTAATAAAGTTAATTGTCTATTTGCTAAAAGAAACAAACCAGCAATTCCGCCTAATAGCAAAACCATCATCCCTTTAGTTAGAGCAATTAGCCCTAAACCGATACCCACACCTAAAGCATATTTTTGATTTTGGCGGGCTTTTATTAGACAAAACAAAACGAATAAGAAAAAGGTGATGAGTGTACCATCTAACATTGCTAGTCTTCCGTGACGTACCACAGGCAACATAGTTAAATACACTAATGCGGCAAACAAGGCTGGTAGACTGCGGTTAAAAAGCGATCGCCCTAACAAGTACAACAAAGGTACTCCCAGCGCAGTGATAAATGCGCCAGGAAAACGTGTTGTCCATTCATTGATACCACCAATCGAGTAAGCCCAGGCAATTAATAAGTGCATGAGAGGTGGCTTATTATGATAGGCCTCCCCCGCCAAGGTGGGATAAAGCCAACGCATAGAACCAACTGGAGCCTGCCAAATGTCACGAGCAACCTGTGCTATGGTACCCTCATCCCAATCTCTTAAAGGTAAGTTACCTAAAAATGTGAGCCACAAAGCCAAAGCAGCAACCAACAAAACTAATAGTAATTTTTTTTGTGTGATTGGGCGCATATTAAAACTTTTAGCTAATTTTTTAAAAGTGAACTAATGGCAAGAATTTCATAATATTTGTTACAGTTTTCAATGTTTTTAATTCCGGTATGTTTGGTTGCAGTTGTTCTGCGATCGCTAACTTTTCCTCAGCTTGTCTTGGTTGAAAGTCATACAAATAAACAAAGGCTAGATACAGCCATACATAAGGATTTTGTCTATCGTATTGAGTTAACTTGGTTAAATTCTCGATTAAATCTGGAACTTGCCTTTGTAAAAGTTGTGACAGCACCAAAGTGTAACGCCAGTTTAAATTATTCGGCTCATTTTGCAGATGATAACTGGCTGCAAATTTAATTTGGTTTAAGTAATCTTGAGTAGGATCATATTGATTAAAATTAGATATTTGCTCAAATATATTATCTAATTTACCCTTTTGTAATTCTAATCCTAATTGGGACATTCTAGAAACTAAATCTAAAGCTGGTGCCTTTTCTACTATCCCCGTATCGGACACATTTACGGTAATATTAGCAATATTCAAAGGTGTAACTTTACCATTTCTTCTATCTAAATAGAATGCTGACAGTTGATATTTTCCTAAAGGAATGGTTTTGGGAATAAATGCGGCGAGATTTTCTGTTACCTGAAAAATTCCTTGAGGATGGCATTGTAGACCACAATATAAGTTACCTAGAGCGATCGCGTGATCATGATAAAATGATGCTTCTTCATTTTGCCATTTTAATAATAATAAACCATTTTGTAATTCATCCCAAGCACCCGTTATTTTATAAGTAACTGAGTTATCTTTATCTGCTACAAAATTGTTACCAGTTATAACTTGTTTTAAAATAACCTGAGAATCGCCATCATTTAACTTTTCAACGACTACAGCAGGATTTATACGGTGATACAATCGTAATTTATCATTTTGGGGCAATTGCCATTCATCCTGTAATTTTAAATCTTTAGAAGATTCCACTAAAGATTTCAATTTTCTTTTAGTTTCTCCTCTTTCTCCAGGTTCGTCAGGTTCATTTTCTCTAGTAACATACCAAGAAAAATACTCTAAATCTTGCTCTACTTGAGATAATTTCGTGGTCAATTTTCTGCTATATACTCGAAAATCAGCTAATGTGCCAAAATAGTCTAAAGTAAACTGATTGACTTGAGGTGTTGAAACTGGAATTACGCCTAAAGCTGACCTTAAATATGGATTTCTTTGGTTAATTTTGTCTATTAGTTGGGAAAGTGGATATTTTTTTGCTTTATCATTAGGAAAATGCTTAATCCCCCATTCTTGTATCATAGGTATAGGAAATAAACTATTGAGTAAAATGATGAAACTCAATCCAATAGTTGCTATTCGGAGTCTATTAAATGATTTATTATCAATCAAATTACAAAAATAAGCCAGAATTAAACTGATTATCGGAAAACAAGGCAGAATAAACCTACTATCCTTATTAGTACCAAGAGAACAAATTACATAGCTACTCAGCAAAAAAATGATTAACCAATTTAAACTTGAATGATGCCCCCTATTTTTAATTGCATGAAAATCAAATTTATTTTGCCACAAATAAACTAGTAAAGTCCCTATACTTACAAATAATATCGGTAAGCCAACACTGTCTGGGATCATTTGTGGATAAACTAACCATCCGGCAATAGTGGTAGCTGGAGGATCACCTTCTCTTTGACCTACTCTATTAGCATTTAACGCAGATGTAATAATAGTTAACCAATTTAAACCATACCAAAAACCACAAACTAGCCAAGCTACTATCAAAGATAAACCCGTTTGGATTAACTTCAGATAACTACCTTTTCTAATAAAGTTAATTAATGTCAGTATCCCAGGAATAAAAATAAAAATAAAACCTGTTGGCTTTGCTAACATAATCAAACCTAACCCTATTCCTACACCCAAGGTTAATAACCATGTTAAAAAGCCTGTTTTTCTGTCTTTCCAAATAGTTAATATAGTGAATGTTAAAACAATAATTGCTGTTAAACCATAGTCTAATAAATAGTCTGTTCGGATAATTCCCAAGACAGGAAATAGTGAGCAAAATATACTGGCTGTTATGGCAGTTTTGCGATTTTTAAATAAATAAATGCCTAAGTGATAAACTGAAAAAATGATAATAGCTGTATATAAAAGGTTTACTAAACTTGCTTGGTCATATCCCTTACCAAATAAAAATAAGAATGGCACAGTACAAATATATACAAAAGGAGCGCGATAACTAGGAGTTATTTGCCACAGAGATAACCACCAATCACCAGAAAAAATATTAAAGTCTTGAAAAATTCGATAATGGTGCAATACCGTTGTTAGATGTGCGCTTTGATCATAAGCGGGAATAGATTCGTCTATGAAAAACCAAATTCTGTCTATGACTAATGTGATAAGAAAAATTATCAACAGGATGATATAGTCTCTTTTGATTTGAGAATCTGAGTAATTCATATTTACGGCAAAATATTAGTACAACTGACTATTATTAGTCAGCTTTGCCAATTCAGTGGCAATGAATAATGAGTATCCTAAGTTACAGAAAAGGCTAGCGATCGCTTCTTATTCATTCAACGTCACAAATCTTACTATATATGTGTCGGCCAATTAAAAAAAGATTTTAAGCTGGTCAGATTACACCCTACAATAGCCATGACGCAGCTAATCCAGTCCTGTCACAAATAAGAAAAGCTAGGTATGAAGATTAGACAACCAATCATCTATGTTAATTAAAATTCATAATAAAATTAAAAACACTATGAGCGATCGCAGTTCAATACTGATCCACAGACCCTAAAATCAGACTTTTATGTAATTTTTTAACATTTAACCCCGTTTTTCCCGTGTAAACCATGATTTCCCTTGCCAATATAGGCTCTTTTGTAGTGGTTAAATATTGCGAACTTGAGACAATTTCAGTAAATATACTGTAACAACATATATCTAATTTTTATATTAATAGGATAGTAATATTAATTCTCTAGAGACTTAAAGTAGCAAATATCAAGCTAATGTGATTTTTACCGATCCCATATATTGAACAACTAAAGTATTTTTATACATTGAATTCGGTATCTTGTCATTAATTTTGCACAAATATTTCAAAGAGTATATAGATTAACTAATCTAAACTTCTTGGTAATGCGAAACTATGTTTGAGCAAGTGTCGTCTATCTGTTGGACAACAAACTTAAGAGGCATTCAGTGAACTCAAAATTTAATTTTTTCTTTAAAAGGTAAAAATGGTAGTTAGCAGTAAAATATTTCTTATCAACAAGCAAACTTATACAGAATTTTTTAGGTGAATGGAATATCTACATCGAATAACAGTAGTTTGTCTATTTGACAATAACTGATAATTTAATGACTTTTCCTACCTTAGCTTAAGCGTTTATGTACAGTGTCTAGAAGCTATGATCTAATTCATGTATTTCATAACTCTGACGCAAAAGCATAAACATACACTCTACACTGTGAGCATAAGTTTATTTTGATATTAAATAATAGGAGTTATTACATAGACTGTCAGTCTATCATATTTCCTGTTTTAGCTGATGAATCTAAGCTAATTTAGCCATAGCTGGTATATCTTTAAATTTCTTTTAATTTGTATTAAAAATTTCAGGATTAATAGAAATTGGCTCAGTATCTAAATATTGATACAGAGATGTACAAAACGTTACAGTCTTCCTTGTCACAAATGATTCTACCCCCGAAGGAGCTATGAAGTGGAAAACAATAAGTCTTTTCTTTGGCCACAAGGAATATTATTTGCATTGTTAGCTCTCAGTGCTAGTTTGAGTGTTGGTGTGATGATGTTGCTCAAACCAAACGCATCAGATGCACAAAGCAGAGTCAATATAAACAATATCAACATAACTAGTACACCCGCTAAAGCAGGCACTCAGCAGCG
Source organism: Anabaena sp. CCY 9910 (assembly GCF_963920875.1). NCBI lineage: Bacteria > Bacillati > Cyanobacteriota > Cyanophyceae > Nostocales > Nostocaceae > Anabaena > Anabaena sp. CCY 9910. Next base: position 41,285 of record NZ_CAWUDJ010000020.1, read on the forward strand.
AATTGAGAAATTCAAATCGATGATGCTGACTAGTTGGCAGCAAGAAGCAAAAACTAAGGGTTTGTCTTATGCTGTTCCGACTCGTTTTCAAGGTGCAACTATCAAAACAGCAAAACTTACCCACGGACAGAAAGTCATTGCCCTTACTTTTGATGACGGCCCTTGGCCTGAAAGTACGACACAAGTATTAGATATTCTTAAACAAAATAATATTAAAGCAACATTTTTCGTTGTTGGACAAAACGTAAAAAATTACCCAGATTTATTAAGAAGAGTGGCTGCTGAAGGACACGCAATTGGTAACCATACTTGGCACCATTGGTACCATTTCATGAATCCACAAGTAGCAGCTTATGAAGTTAATAATACAACCAACCTTATATATCAAATAACAGGTGTGAAAACAGACTTATTTCGTCCACCGGGAGGCATGATGAATAATGGACTAGTCTCCTATGCTAAAAACAATAAATATGCGGTGATCATATGGTCATCCGACTCAATGGACTACTCACGCCCCAGTGTACCAAAGTTAATTAATAATGTGTTTAGGTTAGCAAAACCTGGAGGAATTGTACTTATGCACGACGGCGGTGGTAATCGGACTCAAACTGTACAAGCTCTACCAGAAATTATTGCTAGATTTCGCAAGCAAGGTTACAGTTTTGTAACTGTTCCCGAACTTTTAGAAATGCAAGATAAAGATGAAAAACTTATTGCCAATCAAAAGTAATTCTTAATTAAAAAAGACGCGAGATATCGCGTCTTTTGTTTAATTGAATATTTAGCTATTCCTAATCATTGGCATATTAGTCATAAATAATTAGGACTTACGCATAAAAACGAAACATCAAGGATTTGGACAATGGTATAGGGGTATGAATCAATTCAAAATACTCTACGGGAAGCTAAAGCTACAAAATTCAAAATAAATGTTTGAAACCCCTACACCCCTATACCCTCATACCAATTCTCTATGAAGTTGCACCAATCAATGATGTAGAGACGTTGCATGCAACGTCTCTACAGTCCAGAATAAAGCACATCTTCATTAAGATACCCTACACCCGGTCTCAACAGAAAATCCGGGTGTGTAAGTCCTACTAATAACCAGTGACTAGACAGAACTCAGATATTTCTCTACTACAGCTTGGGGGTTAGCTTCTGGGCTTTCAGCCTCTGAAGGTGGGACTAATTGCCAGAACTTAGGCAAATATTCCTGCCAATTGTCCAAGATTATCTGACCTTTTGGCGAACCTGTACTTTCTACATGAGCTTTAATTAAGTCTTGCAGTTGTTTCTCGCCAGCTGTGGTTAGCACCCGTTGAATTTTCACAATTTCTCGGTTGACTAATTCAGGGAATGAACCATCTTCATCTAGGAAGTAAGCTAACCCACCAGTCATCCCCGCAGCTACGTTGCGTCCTACTTTACCAAGGACGACAATTGTACCACCTGTCATATACTCACAACAGTGATCACCAGCCCCTTCAATCACGGCTACACCTTTAGAGTTGCGGACAGCAAAGCGTTCTCCGCCTAAACCATTGGCAAATAACACCCCACCAGTAGCACCGTAGAGACAGGTATTACCCACAATGACATTTTGTGCGGGATCATAAGTAGCTTCAGCTGGTGGCTTGATAATAATTTCACCACCGTGCATTCCTTTACCTACGTAGTCGTTGGCTTCTCCCTCCAGGGTGAGAATGATTCCCGGTAGGTTGAAAGCACCAAAGCTTTGACCGACGCTACCTGTGAAATTAAGGTTAATTTGTCCCTCAAAACCACTATCTCCGTATTGAGAAGCGATCGCCCCAGCTAGTCTTGCCCCCAATGTTCTGTCAGTATTGACTATAGGTAAAGTCTTGGTAACAGCAGACTGGTTGCGAATGGCTGCTTGAATGTCGAGATCAGCCAGTAATTGGTCATCCACAACGGGGCCGTTGCTGTGGACTTCTTCATGTATCAACCAACTACGATTTTCTCTCGTGTCTGGTAGTTGGAGTAAGCAGTTGAGGTTGATAGCTTGGGTCTTGGTGAGTCGCGCATCCTTACGCGTTGTCAAAATATCAGCCCGGCCGATGATTTCTGACAAAGAACGATAGCCGAGTCTAGCTAACAGATGACGCACTTCTTCTGCAACGAAGTAGAAGAAATTTACAACGTGTTCGGGAATACCTGTAAAGCGTTTGCGTAATTCTTCTTTTTGGGAAGCAACACCCACAGGACAGTTATTGGTGTGGCAGATTCTCGCCATAATACAGCCTTCTGCAATCATGGCGATGGAACCAAAGCCAAATTCCTCTGCACCCATCAACGCACCAATTAATACGTCCCAACCACTCTTAAGACCACCATCTACACGTAAGACTACGCGATCGCGCAGACTATTTTCCATCAACACCCGATGTACTTCACTCAAACCTAGTTCCCAAGGTGAACCGGCGTGTTTAATGGATGAGAGTGGTGATGCACCTGTACCACCATCATGGCCGGAAATTTGGATGATATCCGCGTTGGCTTTCGCCACACCAGCCGCAATTGTCCCAATACCAATCTCTGCTACTAATTTCACCGATACTTGGGCTTTGGGGTTGATTTGGTGTAGGTCAAAAATCAACTGTGCTAGGTCTTCAATGGAATAAATATCATGGTGCGGTGGTGGTGAAATCAAGGTTACACCAGGCTTAGACCGCCGTAACATGGCAATGTAAGGACTCACCTTTGGCCCTGGTAGCTGTCCACCTTCTCCTGGTTTTGCACCTTGGGCAATTTTGATTTCAATTTGTTTGGCGCTGGCTAAATACTCTGGTGTGACACCAAAGCGTCCTGATGCGACTTGCTTGATGGCGCTAGAAGCTGTGTCTCCGTTCCGCAAACCTCGCAAATGGGGGAGAGTTGGCGAGTGTCCCGATGCGTCCACATCATCCAATACTTTGTAACGTACTGGGTCTTCTCCACCTTCCCCAGAGTTGGATTTACCACCAATCCGGTTCATGGCGATCGCCAATACTTCATGGGCTTCCCGTGACAATGCACCCAAGGACATCCCCCCAGTACAGAAGCGCTTGACAATATCGCTGACTGATTCTACTTCTTCTAGAGAAATAGGTGCGCGATCGCTGTGGAAATCTAGCAAGTCTCGTAAGGCTGTAATTGGTCTACCTTGCAAGTACTGTTTGTAAACTTCGTAGTGGTCGTATTTCTTCCCATCTACCGCCTCATGCAGGGCTTTTGCTAGTTTGGGATTGTTCATGTGATACTCGCCGGTGGGGCGGTAGTTGACAAACCCTAAGTTTTCTAATTTGTGGGTTGCTAGTTCTGGAAAAGCCTTGCTGTGGATGGAAAGCACCTCTTGGGCTAACTCGCTGACACTCAAACCACCGATACGGGAAGCCGTACCTTGGAATCCCAAAGCTAACAAATCGCCACCAATGCCGATGGCTTCAAAAATCTGCGCTGCTTGATAGCTAGACAGCAGCGAAATTCCCATTTTCGAGAGAATCTTTAACAAACCAGACTCTACGGCTTTGCGATAGTTGGCGATCGCCTGTTCTAACGAAAGGCTTGTAATCTTACCCCGTTCCATGAACTGTTGGGTTGCAGGGTCTGACCACCAATTCCGCACAGTATCCAACGTCATGTAAGGACAAATAGCACCTGCACCATAGCCAATTAAACAAGCAAAATGGTGTGTACTCCAACATTGAGCCGTATCAACGATTAAAGATGTCTTCGTTCGCAATCCTTCCCGAATTAGGTAGTGATGCACTGCACCTACAGCTAATAGGGGCGGAATGTAACTATATTCTGCGCTAATACCTGCGCCTACGCGATCGCTCAAAATCAGAATTTTCGCACCAGCCCGGACTGATTCCGCCGCTTGTTGTTGCAAGGCGTGGACTGCTGTTTTCAGTCCATCTGGCCCATTAGCGATCGCAAACAAGGTAGACAATTCAGCTGTAGCAAATCCCGATAGCTTAATGGCTGCCAATTCTGACTCTAATAATACTGGCGATTCTAGCTTCAGTCTTCTAGCGTATTCTGGTTTGGGTTCCAATAAGTTACCCCGTTCGCCCAGTTCCACTTTCAAAGACATCACCAGCTTTTCCCGTAATGGATCAATTGCTGGGTTGGTAACTTGGGCAAAACGCTGTTTGAAATAGTCATAAAGCAAGTGGGGCTTGTCTGTCAGCACTGCCAAGGGGATATCATCACCCATACAGAAGGTCGGTTCTGAACCAGTAGCGGCCATTGGTTGAATGACCATTTCTACATCTTCGGTGGTGTAACCAAAGGCTAGTTGCTGGCGTAGTAAGGTTTCTTTATCAATCTTTGTGGTGTTGACATGACCGTTATCTCCTACCCGGTGACCATGACCATTACCGTTACCATTGCCATTTACCTGACTGGTAAGCTGCTTGAGTTCTTGACGGTACTTTTGCAGCCATTCTCCATAAGGTTGCTGTTTGGCAATGCGCTGCTTAATTTCCCAATTTTTCAGGACTTCATGGTTGACTAGATCCACCGCAATCATTTGACCAGGGCCTAGTCTACCTTTCTCAATAATGTCTGCTTCAGGGAAATCTACTACCCCTGCTTCCGAAGCCACTACTATATAGTCATCTTTGGTAATGAGATAACGAGCAGGTCTTAAACCATTCCGGTCTAATGTTGCCCCTACTGTTTTACCATCCCCAAATACCAACAGTGCAGGGCCGTCCCATGCTTCTTGCAAACCACTGTAATATTCGTAAAAATCAACGATTTCGGGATAGTTACGCAAGGATGGTTGATTTTGGTAAGCCTCTGGCACCATAATCATCAAGGCTTCCAAGGGGCTACGTCCAGAATGCACCAATAATTCGAGGACGTTATCGAGAGTTGCCGAGTCACTGTTGCCCATGAGAACTGATGGTCTGAGTTCATCAAAGCGATCGCCCCAAATGGGATGACTCAAGTTAGCTTCTCTCGCCATCATCCAGTTAATATTTCCCAATAGGGTGTTAATTTCCCCGTTATGACCTAATAGCCGCATCGGTTGCGCTAATGGCCACTTGGGCATAGTATTCGTACTAAAGCGTCGGTGATAAACAGCAAAGGCGCTCTTATAAGCTGGGTTTTGTAGGTCTAGATAGAATGCTCCTAAAACCGCCGATCGCACCATCCCCTTATAAACAATGGTGCGACTGGACAAGGAACAAATGTAAAATTCTTCCGAGATACTTTTTACGGCTTTGAATAAACGCTTACGGGTGATAAAAAGTTGTCTTTCTAGGGCATCACCACTGTTATCGGCGCTTAAAATAACTTGCTCAATTCGGGGCTGATTTTCTTTTGCCTGTATCCCCAACAAATCCGGCTGTACCGGAACTACTCGCCAGCCCAATACAGTAAATTTTTCTTCCGTGGCAATTTGTTCAAAAATCGCTTTGGCTTTTTGGGCAATTTCTGCATCTTGTGGCAAAAAAATCATACCCACAGCAATATTCTTGCTTGACAAAAAGTCTATCTGTCCTTGGGGATAATCTTGCTGTAACAACTCCCAAGGAATAGCGGTTAATATACCTGCACCATCCCCAGAATCTTGGTCGGCGCTACAACCACCCCGATGTTCTAAACAGGTCAAAGCCGCTAATGCTTTAGCCACAATTTCGTGACTGCCATGATTTTGACGATGAGCGATAAAACCTACACCACAGGCATCTCGTTCTTCTACTAACCACCTTTGCCCCTGGTAGGTATCCCCTGAATTATTATTCGCCGTGATTTGTTGGTTTTGATGCGTCGAGTTATCATTCATAGCCTGTTCCTGAGATCGTTGAGTCACGAATTGCGCCACTGTTTGTGAGAAAAATTACTAAATTTCGTGTCCTATGAATACATAAAATCACTGAAATTTAGAGAAAAAAAATTTTAACTCCGGCTTTTTACTACCCCCGTTAAAATTTTGACGTTATGTTTTATGTGTTTATTCTATGGAAGACAAAATTTCTGTGCCTTGACAGTCCTCTACTTAATATCGTCTAGCTTGATATTTTCTCAATTTCTTTGTTTTAATTTTTCCAGCAAAGCCTATTTCTGAGTGCTAGCTATCACCTAAGGTGGGGCATAGCCCATCGCATATCAACTTCACTGTTCTTTGGCTAGAAATAATCCTGATTTAGCAGCAAAATCAGCGTAGTACAATATATACCCCTTTGACAATTACTAAAATATTTTCATTGTTGTGAGATTTTCACTGTTGCCACTACAGCCCCTACTGTGTAACCTTCACTCAAGTAGCAACAGCAGGAACAATGTATCAGGATCTAATATCTTATCCAAATATAATAACCAAAACTACTATTTCTAGTTTTGTTATAACTAGTGCTAGTTAAAGCATTCAGTTACAGTGGTTTTTGCTGCAAAATCTTAGCTTGTCATCTTTAAGAGATAAGAAGCCAATATATATCATATCACATTTACTACTAAATTAGCTCTTTATGTTTCAAGATTTCCGCACAATTAGCTAACTAGGTCGTTGGGTGATAGGTTGCAAAAGTAACTATGTAAATTATGGACAAAATGACAAATTATTGCCGACGAACAAATCACAATATTGTTACCAAACCATTAAAATACGGATACTTTCGGACTCTTGTATCCCCCATAACGGCAATATTACTTTGCTTGTCTGCTACCTATGCCACTAATGCCCAGCAGCCATCACAGGTTCTGCCAACATCGCCTGCATCACTCAGATTATCGGCCGGTAGCCAAATTATCCTTAATGGTCGTAACTTACCAGGAGCTTGGTTACAGCAACCAGGAGCAGCAAATCAAATAACAACACTAATTAATGATGGCGCTCTTAGACAATTGATTGGCGTGGACTTATTAAACAGTAATGACCCAGCCAGACAGCCAGTAGTGTGGTTTTCATCAACAACCCAACCAATAGTTTTAACCACTAGGCTTCAGGGAGGCTATCGCTATCTAGATATTACCAATCTTGCCCGAACAGCAGGATGGCAGATTCAATCCCAAGGTAACACGTTAGCGATCGCCACTTCTCCAGGGCAAGTGAGAGATATTCGCTCCAGTCAGCGACCAGGAACCCCAACCGTGCCATCTTTGCCCACAACTCGCATCGTTGTAGACCTAACCCGTCCCACACCTTGGCAAGTCAGACAAGGGCAACCCATCAAACCTCCAGTTGACCCTAATACACCAGATGCCAAACCCCCCGCATCCACCCACAGAGAGTGGACAATCATCCTTGATGGCATCGCTGATACTGGTTTAATTCAACGCTATACACCGCAACCAATAGCACCGCCACCTGCATCTGCACCCAATTTACTTAAACAATTACCGACACCTGAACCATTAATCACCAAAGTAGAGGTAGTGAATAATCAGACGGTGATTCAGCTAAGTGTTCCCTTAGCTTTGTCTCCTCAGGTTAGCACCATTAATAACCCCGATCGCCTGATTATCGATTTGCGTCCCGACCCCTTACAACCACGAGATATTAACTGGGCAACCGGACTGCGCTGGCGACAACAGTTTATTAATTTAGGTACAAATCGTTTCCCTGTAGTTTTCTTGGAAGTCAACCCCAAGACTGTCGGATTAAGCTTAAAACCAATTATCACTAACCCCGATACTCTAGTAGGCACAGCCCCCATATTGCAAACAGCCCAACGCTACTTGGCAGTAGGCGCAATTAACGGAGGATATTTCAACCGCAATAACCGCTATCCCTTGGGGGCAATTCGTCAAAATAGTCAGTGGTTATCCAGTCCTATCTTAAACAGAGGTGCGATCGCCTGGAACGATGCCGGACAATTTTATTTTGGTCGTCTCAGCTTACAAGAGACTTTAACGACATCTAGTAATTTGCGAGTGCCAATATTAGCCCTGAACAGTGGCTATGTCCAGAACGGTATCGCTCGTTATACACCAGCCTGGGGTAAGATGTACACTCCCTTAACTGACAATGAACGGATTGTCATAGTCCAAAACAACAAAATCACCAATCAGTTTCCAGGGAATAAAGCAGGTCAAACCAACTTTCCTATCCCTAACAATGGCTACTTACTTACATTACGTGGCAATACCACTACACTAGTTTCACAACTCCCCGTCGGTACTGATGTGCAGATTACCAGTGCCACTACACCTGCTGAGTTTAACCGTTATCCCCATATCATCGGAGCCGGTCCCCTACTTCTGCAAAATAGTCAAGTCGTCCTCGATGCCAAAAGCGAACAATTTAGTAACGCCTTTATTGCTGAAAGGGCTGTTCGTAGTGGCATCTGCACTACCCCAAACAATACCTTATTAATTGCCGCAGTCCATAACCGCGTAGGTGGCCCCGGCCCAACCCTAGCAGAACACGCCCAACTGATGAAACTGTTAGGCTGTGTCAACGCCCTCAACCTAGATGGTGGTAGCTCAACTAGCCTTTACCTAAGTGGGCAACTCCTAGACCGCTATCCTAACACCGCCGCCCGTGTCCACAACGGCATCGGGATTTTTCTTCAGCCAAAATAGCGGTACAGATAGACAGTAGATAGTTGAAACTCCACATAACTTACCCTAATCTGCACTTTCCCAATTTAAAGCTGAGAATAAGCAGACGTTCTACTTGATGAAGAATTGGTATAAACCTAGAGTTTCAACTAACATTTTGTACCCTAGCCAGATTCACTTTGCTATGTTTAGCAAGGTGCTGCAAAACTCCTGATTTCACGGTTGTAAAATTCCCCTAAATTTTCCATCAATTATTTCAGAAGTAATGATAGTTTGTTTTGTCTGCAAATGAGGTAACTATGGCTCAAACTCAAGAAACCACAACAAAAACTCACACTTTACCCCTACCTACTACCATTACTAGCCGTAGTGTTGCTGCAACAGAGTTGCGTCCTTGGGGTTCTTTTACAGTACTGGAAGAAGGGCGTGGATATAAAATCAAACGGATTGAGGTGAAACCTGGACATCGCCTCAGCTTACAAATGCACCATCACCGTAGTGAACACTGGATTGTTGTCTCCGGTACAGCCAGAGTAGTCTGTGGCGAAAAGGAAATTCTATTAAGTAATAATCAGTCTACCTACGTACCCCAATGTACTGCTCACCGTCTAGAAAATCCTGGCGTAATTCCCTTAGTACTCATTGAAGTACAAAACGGCGAATATTTAGGTGAAGATGATATTATTCGCTACCAAGATGATTACTCTCGAACATCGAATTAAAGATTCTTGGCAAACTATCTCTCTCTAGTGACTTAAATACTAACTTTTCTCTGTGCCTCTGTGTTTAAAAGCATTTCCACCATCAAGACACAGAAGCACAGAAAATCAATCTTTAGGCCTTACCCATAAAAACGAAAACTCAAGGGTTTGGAGAAGGGTACAGGGGTATGAATCAATTCAAAATTCAAAATACCTTACGGTTTCGCATAGCGTTCTCGTTTGCGTTAGCGTCTCCGACAGGAGAAGCAGAAGAGTAGGCTACGCCAACAAAATTCAAAATAAATGCTTGAAACCCCCTAAACCCCTACACCCTTACACCCTTACACCCTGTCTCAACAAAAAACCTCGGTGCGTAAGTCCTAATCTTAAAGATATCATCTGTGGGATTTTCCCCTGCTTTCCTGTCTTTTCGCTGACAACTAAATTCTTTTGGCAACCCATCTGTAATACTAAAAGATGGTGTCTTCACTTGCCCAAACTAGTTATGATTCATTTGAGCCAAGCCGCAGCCAGTGAAATCAATCGCTTAAAAGCAAAGCAGCATTCCATGTCCCTATTTAGGCTCACCGTTAAACCAGGTGGCTGTTCTGATTGGTTTTACGAGATGTCTTTCGATGAAAAAATAAAAGAAGGCGATCGCATCTTCGACATTAATAATACTCAAGTAGTAATCGATCATGCCAGCTATAATTACATCAATGGTCTAGCCATAGATTATTCAGAGGATCTGATGGGTGGTGCATTCCGCTTCCAAAACCCCCAAGCAATCGTTACCTGTGGCTGTGGTAATTCTTTCTCTACCGCTACACTATCTAGTGTTTAACGAAATAATATGGAAGTTTGACATAAAACCACAAAAAAAGATATAATCAGGATTTGTTAAAACTTAGACCTATAAGCAGCTTCACGCGCTGTGACTCATGCCAACAATACAGCAATTAATACGCACTGAACGCGAAAAAGCGCGTCAGAAAACTAAGTCCCCTGCTCTGAAGCAATGCCCTCAACGTCGGGGTGTTTGCACCAGAGTATACACAACTACACCTAAAAAGCCTAACTCGGCTCTACGGAAAGTAGCACGGGTCAGACTTACATCGGGATTTGAAGTTACTGCTTACATCCCAGGGATTGGTCACAACTTACAAGAACACTCAGTAGTAATGATTCGTGGCGGTCGGGTGAAGGACTTACCAGGTGTAAGATACCACATCATCCGGGGAACCTTGGATACAGCCGGAGTTAAAGACCGCAAACAAGGTCGTTCCAAATATGGAACTAAGCGCCCGAAAGAAGCGAAAAAATAAATCAGGCGATTAATCGTGTTTGATTACGATTAGTCGCTTAACCAAAAGCCCCTAAATTCAGGCAAAAGAATCAATGCTTGTTCTGAAACAGTGATTGATTCACAGAATAAATAATCTGTTTCTGAAAATTTGCTCAAGCTTCTACCGCCAACCTGCACTCAGCGAGCAAGTGTAGGCATGATAAAAAAACAGCATTTAATTATAAATATTTCGGTATTGATAATGCTGTTTGTTTGTCTACTAAATCGAATTAGCCATCATGAACTGAGTAAATCAGGATGGATGAAAAAGGCCAAAACAACAGGTTAGAGACCAGTGTTTACGCACCACTCAGCCCTCGGAGCTTTTTCAAGTCAGCAAGTCTCTTAAATTGGGTTTGCTGCAACCTTAGAGCCAAAATGCGGAATTATGAGTTGCGCTAGCACTCAGAGAATACGCTGTCTGATAGCATATAATTTCGTTGCCAAATCCGAATTAAAGGTAAAGTATGTCTCGTCGTGGTGTTATTCAAAGGCGGCCAGTCCCGCCTGACTCTGTATATAACAGTCGCCTGGTGAGTATGATCATCCGGCGAATTATGCGTCATGGGAAGAAATCACTAGCTGCGCGCATCGTCTATGATGCTTTGAAAACAATTGAAGAACGCACTGGTAACAATGCCTTAGAAGTTTTTGAAAGAGCAGTGCGGAACGCAACACCTTTAGTAGAAGTAAAAGCCCGCCGTGTCGGTGGTGCAACCTACCAAGTACCGATGGAAGTGCGTACAGAACGTGGTACTACCCTAGCACTACGTTGGCTGGTACAATTTTCTAGAAGTAGACCCGGACGGACAATGGCCAGCAGATTGGCTAATGAGCTACTAGATGCTGCCAATGAAAGCGGGAATGCGATTCGCAAACGGGAAGAAACACACCGGATGGCGGAAGCAAACAAAGCATTTGCACACTATCGTTACTAAGTACCAAAGCGGTATATCGTGCATCAAAAAGCGGTATATCGCGGAATTACCGAACACAAGTCGGTTTTCCCTAAAAGTATAGAATCTTAACAAAGAGTAATATACAAGATATCATGAGGCAAAAACTATAGGAGGTTATTGTGGCACGTACAAACCCGCTAGAGAAAGTACGCAATATCGGTATTGCGGCGCATATAGATGCGGGCAAAACCACGACAACAGAGAGAATATTATTTTACTCTGGAATAATTCATAAAATCGGTGAGGTTCACGAAGGAACTGCTGTAACCGACTGGATGGATCAAGAGCGGGAGCGGGGAATTACCATCACTGCTGCGGCAATCAGTACCAGTTGGAAAGATTATCAAATTAACATTATCGATACTCCAGGTCACGTAGACTTCACAATTGAAGTTGAGCGCTCCATGCGGGTGTTAGATGGTGTGATTGCGGTATTTTGTTCCGTGGGTGGTGTACAACCCCAATCAGAAACTGTGTGGCGGCAAGCAGACCGTTACAAAGTACCTCGGATTGCCTTCATCAACAAGATGGATCGTACAGGAGCGAACTTTTACAGAGTTCATGAGCAAATGCGCGATCGCCTGCGGGCAAATGCCATTGCCATTCAATTACCTATCGGTAGCGAAAACGACTTCAAGGGCATCGTAGACTTGGTGCGGAAGCGTGCCTACATTTACAACAACGACCAAGGTACAGATATTCAGGAAACTGATATCCCAGCAGACTTACAAGATCAAGTCGAAGAGTACTACACCAAGTTGGTGGAAGCAGTCGCAGAAACCGATGATGCTCTGATGACTAAGTACTTCGATGGCGAAGCACTGACAGAGGAAGAAATTCGCTCTGCCCTGCGTCAAGGTACAATTGCTGGCACAATAGTACCCGTACTTTGTGGTTCAGCCTTCAAAAATAAAGGTGTACAGTTAATGCTGGATGCAGTGGTAGATTACCTACCCGCACCAACAGAAGTACCACCCATTCAAGGCACACTCGCTAATGGCGATACTGTTGAGCGTCGGGCTGACGACAACGAACCCTTAGCAGCTTTAGCCTTCAAGATTATGGCTGACCCATACGGTCGCCTTACCTTTGTTCGCGTTTATTCAGGCGTTCTGAAAAAAGGTAGCTATGTTCTAAATGCTACTAAGAACAAAAAAGAACGGATTTCCCGTTTAGTTCTAATGAAAGCAGATGACCGGCAAGACGTAGAAGAACTACGTGCGGGTGATTTAGGGGCTGCTCTAGGATTAAAAGACACCTTGACTGGTGATACTATCACTGATGAAGGCTCACCAGTAATTCTGGAATCCCTATTTATTCCAGAGCCAGTAATCTCGGTAGCGGTTGAACCCAAAACCAAGAACGACATGGATAAGCTATCCAAGGCTCTGCAATCTCTCTCAGAAGAAGATCCAACTTTCCGTGTCAACGTTGACCCAGAAACCAACCAAACTGTAATTGCAGGGATGGGAGAACTCCACCTAGAAATTCTCGTAGACAGGATGTTACGTGAATTCAAAGTGGAAGCCAACGTTGGTGCGCCACAAGTAGCTTACCGCGAAACGATTCGTAAATCAGTTACTAACGTGGAAGGTAAGTTCATCCGTCAAAGTGGTGGTAAAGGTCAATATGGTCACGTTGTGATCAATTTGGAACCTGGAGAACCAGGTACTGGCTTTGAATTCGTCTCTAAAATTGTCGGTGGTGTAGTACCTAAAGAGTACATAGGCCCTGCCGAGCAAGGTATGAAAGAAAGCTGTGAATCTGGTATTTTAGCTGGATATCCACTAATTGACGTGAAAGCAACGCTAGTTCATGGCTCCTACCACGATGTGGACTCTTCGGAAATGGCTTTCAAAATTGCTGGATCAATGGCGCTGAAAGAAGCTGTGCTTAAAGCCTCACCAGTACTATTAGAGCCTATGATGAAAGTCGAAGTGGAAGTTCCTGAAGACTACATTGGGAACGTCATTGGCGACCTCATCTCCCGTCGGGGGCAGATAGAAAGCCAAAGCACTGAACAGGGACTCGCTAAAGTGGCATCAAAAGTTCCACTGGCGACTATGTTCGGCTACGCCACTGATATCCGGTCGAAAACCCAAGGTCGGGGTATCTTTACGATGGAGTTCAGTCACTACGAAGAGGTGCCTCGCAGCGTAGCTGAAACTATCATTGCAAAAAGCAAAGGGAACGCTTAATTAAAAAAGGAAACGAGTATTCATGGCACGCGCAAAGTTTGAAAGAACGAAACCCCACGTAAATATTGGTACGATTGGCCACGTTGACCACGGTAAAACAACCTTAACGGCAGCAATCACCATGACCTTGGCAGCCCTTGGTCAAGCGGTCGCTAAAGGCTACGATCAAATCGACAACGCACCAGAAGAAAAGGCGCGGGGTATCACCATCAACACAGCCCACGTTGAATATGAGACCGCTAATCGTCACTATGCTCACGTAGACTGTCCTGGTCACGCTGACTATGTGAAGAATATGATCACAGGTGCGGCTCAGATGGATGGAGCAATTCTCGTAGTTGCTGCTACCGACGGCCCTATGCCTCAAACCCGTGAACACATCCTACTAGCAAAACAGGTAGGCGTTCCTAAGCTAGTAGTCTTCTTAAATAAAGAAGATATGATGGAAGACGCTGAACTACTAGAACTAGTAGAACTAGAATTAAGAGAACTGTTGACCGAATACGAATTCGATGGAGATGATATTCCCATCGTTAGAGGTTCAGGCTTGCAAGCTCTCGACGTTATGACCAAGAATCCTAAGACCCAACGTGGAGAAAATCCTTGGGTAGATAAAATCTACGAATTGATGGACGCTGTAGATTCTTATATTCCCGATCCAGAGCGGGATATAGATAAACCATTCCTGATGGCGGTAGAAGACGTGTTCTCTATTACCGGTCGTGGTACAGTTGCTACCGGTCGGATTGAGCGTGGTAAGGTGAAAGTTGGTGATGTTGTGGAACTAGTAGGTATTAGAGATACACGCAACACAACTGTTACCGGGATCGAGATGTTCAAGAAGAGTCTCGATGAAGGTATGGCTGGAGACAACGCCGGTGTACTGTTACGTGGTATCCAAAAAACTGATATTGAACGGGGTATGGTTTTAGCCAAGCCTGGTTCCATCACTCCTCACACCCAATTTGAAGGCGAAGTTTACGTTCTCACCGAAAAAGAAGGTGGTCGTAAAACTCCTTTCTTCGCTGGCTACCGTCCTCAATTCTATGTGCGGACAACTGATGTAACTGGTACAATTAAAGCCTTTACTTCCGATGAAGGTGAAGCAGTAGAAATGGTGATGCCAGGAGATCGCATCAAAGTCACTGTTGAATTAATCAACCCGATTGCGATTGAGCAAGGAATGCGCTTCGCTATTCGTGAAGGTGGCCGCACCATCGGTGCTGGTGTCGTCTCCAAAATTGTCAAGTAGCACTTTTTCACCCTAATAACTAAGAGCAGAGAAGCTTGCGGCATCTCTGCTCTTTTATCTGAACTTAAATAAGGTACTGGGGACTAGATATTTAGGAAAAGACAAGAAGGACAAACAGTGATTGTTGTCTAAGTGTCCCAGTCCCCAATCTCCAATCCCCAATCCCTAACCCCTCAATTCATCAGAACCTGGAAAATTTAAGATGGCAACTCTACAGCAGCAGAAGATTAGAATCCGTTTACAAGCTTTTGACCGTCGTTTATTAGATACATCTTGCGAGAAGATCGTTGACACAGCTAACCGTACTAACGCTACAGCCATAGGCCCAATTCCCTTACCCACAAAACGGAAGATATACTGCGTGCTGCGATCGCCCCACGTAGATAAGGATTCCCGCGAACATTTTGAAACCCGTACTCACCGCCGGATTATCGACATTTACCAGCCTTCATCTAAAACCATCGATGCGCTGATGAAGCTGGATTTACCATCTGGTGTAGATATTGAAGTAAAGCTTTAATTAGTCAGTAGTCAATAGTTATTTGTTCGCCAATAACTAGTAGCCACTAACAACTGACATTAGTAAAAATATTTACGCTGCCCTGAAATAAATTTTTCGGGGCATTTTATTTAGCCAGAAAACAAATGATAGAATGTAAGGAAAATACGGGAAAAGCAGAGAAAGAGAAATTTTAAAGATTAAATTTATACTCAGGTAAAAATGACATCTTCTTCTAGAATTGCCGTCCGCGAACTACCTCTGTTCCCGTTACCCGAAGTAGTTCTGTTTCCTACCAGACCATTGCCCCTGCATATATTTGAATTCCGCTACCGAATCATGATGAACACGATTTTGGAAAGCGATCGCAGGTTCGGGGTCTTGATGGTTGACCCAGTAAAAGGCACAATTGCGAACGTAGGCTGCTGTGCAGAAATTATTCACTATCAACGTCTACCAGATGACCGCATGAAAATGTTGACTCTGGGACAACAAAGATTCCGTGTCTTAGAATACGTGCGGGAAAAACCCTACCGTGTTGGTTTAGTGGAATGGCTAGAAGACCATCCACCAGCAAAAGATTTGCGCCCTTTGGCAACGGATGTAGAGCAACTGCTACGTGATGTTGTTCGTCTTTCAGCCAAA
The DNA here is from genome assembly GCF_963920875.1 of Anabaena sp. CCY 9910. Lineage (NCBI taxonomy): Bacteria > Bacillati > Cyanobacteriota > Cyanophyceae > Nostocales > Nostocaceae > Anabaena > Anabaena sp. CCY 9910. The sequence continues at coordinate 57,407 of NZ_CAWUDJ010000020.1, forward strand.
ATTACAGAACAAAATATAGAGATTCCTGAAGAATTGCCAGATTTACCCACAGAATTATCTTACTGGGTGGCCAGCAACTTATATGGAGTAGCGGGAGAGCAGCAATCATTACTGGAAATGCAAGATACTGCTGCTCGCCTAGAACGAGAAGCGGAAATTTTAACCACTACTCGCAATCATTTGGCAGCTCGTTCTGTTTTGAAAGATACATTTAACCCAAAGCTCTAACTTCATGTCGTTAACTTGAGCAATAACGCAGTAATAATTACTATTGATTGTTAGCTGAAAGTACACTGTAACTACCAAAAATTTTTAAGACTTCTGTGTAAGTAGTTAATTCAAGCAAAGCAGATTTCATCTGTGGTGTATTGACATCAGCTTCTAAATCAATAAAAAATAAATACTCGCCCAGCGATCGCTTTGTTGGACGAGACTCAATTCGACTCAAGTTAATATCCAAGTGGGCAAAAATTTGCAGTGTTTTGAGCAATGCACCAGGCACGTTGGCAGGTACGCTAAAAGCAATAGAAGTGTGAGTGAGTTTTTGTAAAGGTAATTGATGCGTAATATCAGATTCTGCCTGACTGATTACCCAAAAGCGAGTACAGTTTTCTGCATAGTCATTAATACGACTTGCTAGTATGGGTAAATTATAAAGTTCAGCAGCTCTACTGGAAGCGATCGCCCCTATTGACAAATCATACTCTAGTTTTTCCAGCGCCTCAGTTGTTGAATTACTAGGAATCAGTTGCACATTAGGAAGAAACGCTCTTAGCCAACCTTGACACTGGGCTAGAGCTTGGGGATGAGAATAAACCGTTTTTATCCCATCTAAACTATCGGCACAAGAAATTAAAGCATGAGCAATGGGCAAGATTAAAGCTGACTGAATTTGCAAACTATCTAGCTGCCACATTGTATCCATTGTCATGGTGACACTGCCTTCAATAGAATTTTCTACAGGCACAACAGCTAATTGAGTTTCTCCTTGAGCTAGAGCTTGGAGCGACTGAGCAATGCTGGAATAAGGACGTAAACTAGCTTCTAGTCCACTACTGTGACTCAGCCATTTTACATAAAAAATAGTAGCTTGTTCTGCATAAGTACCAGGTGGCCCTAAATGAGCAACAGATAATGTCATTATGTTTTTGCCCATAGTTATATGTTTGGTGTATAGACTTTATCATAAGTACAAATAGAATATTACTGTCAGCAACTGACTATGAACCAACAATTAAGCCATTGTCTAAGTTGTAGGGCTGTATCTTCGCCCTACCATATCTAAATAAATAGGTGAGAGTGTATTTTCTTCCAAATTAATGAATATCAAAACTGTGGATTAAATTCTGGAATATCTAGGTCAACTGTATCTTTATTGAGAATAATATGAGTTATAATTTATATACTTACGAACGATGAATTCTTTTCATTTAGGCATTCTAACCATAGAAAAGAATTATACCTAAATATAATTTAGCTTATCAGCTACTTTAATTTATTGAGAATAATATGAGTTATAATTTATATACTTACGAACGATGAATTCTTTTCATTTAGGCATTCTAACCATAGAAAAGAATTATACCTAAATATAATTTAGCTTATCAGCTACTTTAATTGAACACTTTTTTCTATAATAAAATCTATTGAGTCATAAACTAATTAATAGTAGAAATATTAAAACAATTACTTCCCGTAACTCATGGCTACCAAGTTCACTGCCTCACAATCGGTAGAAATTGCTGTACCACAGCAGCCTATTCCTATTCAGCACTACTTGCGTCAGCCCCAACGTCTAGTTAATGCTTTGGTAGATCAAAGGCGTATTCAGCAACTTTCTGAGGAAGTGTTTCGGCTGAAAATGCGCCCTTTAAATTTCATGTCCTTGAGTATTCAACCTACTGTAGACATGAGAGTTTGGGCAGAATCGAACGGAACAATTTACCTGCGATCAGTAGGTTGCGAAATTCTTGGTTTTGAGTACATTAACCAGCGTTTCTCTCTCAATCTAAGAGGGTATTTGTCGCCATATCAATTAAATACTGCTACTCGCCTAGAAGGTAGGGCTGATTTACAAGTGCAGGTGGATTTACCACCTCCTTTTTCTCTAACACCCAAGTCAATTTTAGAGACTACTGGTAATGGTTTGCTCAAAAGTGTCTTATTAACCGTAAAGCAAAGATTGTTGCATCAACTATTAGTGGACTATCGTCAATGGGTCATTTCCCAAACCCAAGAACAAGCTTTAGCTAATAATGATCCTCAATTGCCAATTTTCAATATAGAGTAGTGTGTCAGTTGTCTGTAGCAGAAAACAACTGCTACTTCTTCTCTGTTGAAAGGAAAGAACGGTTTAATTACCAATTAACTAGTCAAGTGATATTTGACAAGGGCGGAACGACTGACGATGTAAGGGTGAAGCCCCGTGTTTTTCCAGGGCTAACAAATGCTTTTTGCTACCATATCCCTTGTTACTCTTTAAGTCATACATTGGATATTTAGTTGCTAGACGCTGTATCAAATCGTCACGCCAGACTTTAGCCATGATGCTGGCGGCGGCAATATGGAGCGATCGCTCATCTCCCTTAACAATAGTTTGTTGTAAAATTGGCAAGTCTTGTACTGGTTGATTTCCATCCACCAAACAGAGTATGGGCTGTAATTTTAGCTTTTTTACAGACCGTCTCATTGCTAACAGTGTTGCCTGCAAAATATTAATTCGGTCAATTTCAGCCGTTGTTGCATAACCGATTCTCCAGTCTATAGCTAGCGTAGAAATTTGCTGCGCTAGCTGAACTCTGCGAGAATGAGATAGTTTCTTGCTATCTTTAATCTCAGCTGTCATCAGCTGAGGAAAAGAGCTAGCTGGTAGTATAACAGATGCTGCCACTACAGGCCCAAAGAGAGCGCCCCGACCTACTTCATCGACTCCTGCCACCAGGCCTGAAATATTCGACCAATCAGGGGAGGACTCCAGCCAACCAGTTGCATTTAGGGATATTGGCAACTTTAGATTATCAGTAGTTTGCGCCTTCTTCAGCATCATCAAAGCTTACACCAATGCAAAATATCTAACGGTTAGGCTTGTGTCTTCCCATGAAAACAAACTCAAAAACACACTAGGAGTAATCCCTTAGAGAACTCAAAGAATAATAGCGCGTCTACTGTCATCTAGTGCATGAATATCTTTCATGATCTCCGTCTGCTCTGTACCTCTGTAGTTGATTAATGCACTATGGATAGACGCGCTAATATGCAAAAAATGTCTGAAATTCTAGTTTAAATCTGTGGCTCTGCTTTGCAGAATTGGTCTTAACTATCCTCTCCCGTATCTGAGTCGGAAGCGGAAGAACGACGACGACGGCGACGGTTAGCAGTGCTAGCAGCATTCACTTCAGATTCTTCCGTCGTTTCTGTCAACTTTATTGGTTCAGTTGCCGTTACCGACACAGACTTAGATTCCAGCTTTACTTTTGGTGTACTTACTTCAACACTTGGTGTTGTCTTAGCCACCGGCTCCGGAGTTATTTCAGTCGGTATAGTTGGTGTTTGTCCCGGTTGGACAATGTTAATAATGACGGATTTAGGATTTTTCACCTCCTGCTCTAATTTAATTAGCGGAGAAATTCCCATAAGAGCAAAAATATCTTGTTCTTCTGGAGTCATTTCTACAGTCTTAATCTCCGGTGGTTCCACCACTGGCTTAACTGGCTCTGTTTTAATAACCTTAGTCCTTTCTGCTCTTTCAATCCAGCCAGATTTTCCCAGGTTGGGTGTGGGTAACTCTGGTGGAGCGCTTAATTCAACATCTCCATCAAGGTCTAAATCTGACTCATTGATAAAAGCTAGTGGGTTGGCAGTAATTCTTTGTTCATCTTTGCCATTTGTACCATTGATGCCAATCCGACTGCGACGGGTACGGGCGCGACGTTTATTGTTATCGTTCAGTTCTTGATAGCTAGGATGATTAATTAAATTTAAAGCACCCAAGTCAGAGTCGTTTTCAAATGTTTCACCAAATCCATCGTAGGTTTCTCGTGGTTCGCTGATGCGTGCAGTTGGTAAACGAGGCTCTCGTGTAGGCAGAGATACAAAACGTTCTGGAATTTCTGCTGCTGGAGTAGGTAAGCGGTTCTCCGTTTCTCCGGGTAAGCGGACTGTATGTCCTAAACCACCGCAGGCTGGGCAAGTGTCACCAAACAATTCATAAATATTTTGCCCTTGCCGTTTGCGAGTCAGTTCTACTAAACCTAGCTCTGTAAGTTGAGCAATTTGCGGACGAGCTTTATCTGCGCGGAGGGCTTTATTAAAGTGTTCGAGAACTTGTAACTGGTCACGGCGTGATTCCATGTCAATAAAATCAACGACGATTACCCCAGCGATATTTCGCAGACGTAGCTGGCGAGCAATTTCTGTTGCTGCTTCACAGTTGGTCCACAAAACTGTTTCTCTGGCTGTGGCCGATCGCGTGAAGGAACCTGAGTTGACATCTATGACAGTTAATGCTTCTGTTGGCTCAATAATGATATAACCGCCAGAAGGTAAGTCTACTCTTGGTTTGAGCGCTTCTCTAATTGCGGCATTGATCCGGAAATATTCTAAAATGGGGGAGCGATCGCGGTGATGGTCAATCAACAATCCTTGTGGTGTCTGACCGCCACTCCAGTTCTGCAAATACTGTTTGACTCGCTTCAAACCAGTACTGGAATCGACGACAATCCGATTTACATCCGCACCATACATATCACGTAATACGCGCTGGATAAAATCATCGTCCCGATTCAGGAGTGCTGGCGCACGAGTTGACTGTGCCTCTTGTTGAATGGCTTCCCATTGCTTTTGCAGTACTTCCAAATCTTCGATGATTGCTTCTTCTGGCTTGCCTTCTGCTTCTGTACGCACCAGTAGACCCATGCCAGCAGGTTTAATTAAAATTGCTAATGCTCGTAAACGGTTACGTTCACTTTCACTCTTAATCCGCCTCGATAAATTTACACCCCTACCATAGGGCATCAGTACCACATAACGTCCGGGTAAAGTGATATTACCTGTGAGCCTTGGGCCTTTTGTTCCCGTTGGCTCTTTCATTACCTGCACCAAAACTTTTTGTTGTGGTGCTAATAATTCCGTAATTGCTGCTGCTGTTCGCTTGAGTCGTAAAGGGCCTAAATCCGTTACATGAATAAAACCATTACGTTCTGGATCTCCGATGTTGACAAAAGCTGCATCAATACCTGGTAATACATTTTCTACTACACCTAAGTAGATATCACCGATTTGATGATGGCCTGTGGCTACAACGAGTTCTTGTATTTGGTCTTCCGAAAATACAGCAGCGATTTGATGCTGCTCCGCGATAATAATTTGTTTTGGCATTCAATTTCCTCAAAAATCGGCAGCGTCAACAGGCTTGGAGGTTTGTTATCCCTCTCGCCCCTGCCAGCCTCCAAAGACACTGCTGGTAATAAAAATTGTGAAGTTGAGCTTCAAAATAAAAAGCTATTGACTGGGGAATTGCGTCGATACGCCTGATTATTCCAGAACGGCTGCATATTGTCTAAGCAAATAAATCAACCGTCCGTGGTTGATTTCTGATGTGATACCTTCACCATCTAGGGATTAGGCATTCAGCAGTTGTTTTAAAAGCATGGTGGTAGAGAAGCTGATGGAGCTTGCTGTTAATCACTAGTTCACACGATAGCCATAAAGAGAGTGTTCTTTAATCTGCCTTAGTTTCTCTGGGATAAAATCCTAGAATTTGCACTCTAATACCTTTAATTTCGCTCCCTGATGATCAGGGTAATAGTGAACTAGCTTCTTCTATGCAGCGCCAGAAAATTTCTCTTCACCCCATTCTAACGCAACCTTGCTAAAAATCAATTCCCACGATGTACCACAATAGAGTAACTACTAGCAAGTTACCCTTCAGAGATTATACCGCTAAAATTAGCTGATTGCGATGGATGTGCAGAAGATGAAATTCTTCTTTACCCGCTACTACTTCTAGCATAGATAGGGCTTGTTCGGGACGCAACAGTACACCATCGGGGCGACAGCTACCTATATAACGCAAAACGGCTGTAGGTTCAGTTTCGCTTTCGTGGGTTTTAACTAATTCCAACTCAAACAAACGTGAGCGCAGATTTACTAAATGGCTTTTCCCAGATTTGGTTGTCTGTTCGGACAGGATTTCGTCTTTTGCCAAAATCATATCGATCCAGTTTTGCCATTGTGTAGCATTTACCTTCCTTGAGGCTGCCACCGTAATTACATATTCTGCCCTATCTAATACTTGGTTAGCGGCTGGGGATTTTAAATCTATCTGTTCCACACGATAGATTGGTATATCTGGTGGCAGTTCATCAACTAGTTTCTGCACAAAAGCATCTGCTTCTATTAACTGAGTTAATTCAAAATCCACAATTTCACCACTGCTAGTAGCTCCCAAGGCTAAAGCACTAGCTGCAACAATCCGGGGATTGGGATGAAATCCTCCAGTATAAGTAACTGGTAAACTGGCTCTTCTGACTACTCGATCTAATAGACGCATTAGATCCAAATGGCTGACTAAAGCCATGTCGCCTTGTTTACCGAACCAAACTCGTAGTCGTTGGGACTTGGTGGTATTGGGAACAAACTCACCGGCAAATTCGGGAATTGGCGGCGGCTCGATGACGATGTTGTGGCCAAAGTCAGTGCCGCAAACACCACAGTGAGAACAACCTTCAAATGAGCAGTCTGGAACAATGGCAGCTTCTAAAGCGCGTTTTAAGTCCTCTTGCAACCACTTTTTGTCGATTCCTGTATCTATATGATCCCAGGGGAGGGGAGAGTCTAGGGAGTGCTGAGTGAGATTTGATTTTCCCTCTTCTTCCTGTACTTCTTCACCTTCCAAAGCGTCTGCATAAAACAGATTCCACTCACCATTTTCTACTAGGCGGTATTTCCAATCTAGACCAGCTTGAGCGATCGCACTTTCCCAGGCTGCAAAAGCTTTATCTAGACCCTCATACCAGGAATCCATGCCTGCACCTAATTCCCAAGCCCTACGCACTACTTTACCTAAGGAGCGATCGCCTCTACCGATAAAGTCCTCCATTGCTGAGATGCGGACATCGGTGAAGTTTACTTTTACTCCTCGTAGCTGGCGGAATGCTTGCCGCAACAGGCCTTGCTTGCGTTTAAATTCCGCAGTCGCCACAGAGTGCCACTGAAATGGTGTATGGGGTTTGGGTGTGAAATTAGAAATTGTAATGTTGAAGTTGAGGGGTCTTCTGCCTCTTTCCCTACATTCTCGCTGTAGCCAACTTACCGTTTCTGCAATCCCGAAAACATCCGCATCTGTTTCTCCCGGTAAGCCAATCATAAAATACAACTTGATTTTATCCCAGCCTTGTTCCCAGGCTGTTTTTACACCTCTTAGTAATTCTTCGTTGGTTAAACCCTTATTGATGATATCCCGCATTCTTTGGGTTCCGGCTTCTGGGGCAAAGGTCAGTCCGCCTTGCCGTGTACCGCCCAGGATGTTGGCAATGTTTTCATCAAATCTATCTACTCGTTGACTGGGGAGAGACAAGGAAATATTTTCATTTCTTAACCGATTTTTAATTTCCATCCCTACGGCTGGTAGGGACAAATAATCGGAACAACTCAGGGACAACAAAGAAAATTCATTATAACCAGTTGCCCGCATCCCCTGCTCTATTGCGTCCACTACTTTTTCTGGTTCTACATCCCTAGCTGGTCGGGTGAGCATTCCCGGTTGACAAAAGCGACAGCCACGAGTGCATCCACGGCGAATCTCTATTGTCAAGCGATCATGTACAGTTTCTACGTATGGTACTAGCCCAATAGAATAAGCGGGTATGGGAGTAGCCACCCGCCGCAAAATTCGTTTTGGTACATCTGGACGTAGAGGCTGAACTGACCCCATGTCCGTCATCTGGTAAAACTGCGGCACGTACACGCCTGGTATTTGCGCCAAATCGAGGAGGAGATTATCTCGACTCAATCCTGCTTTTTTACCTTCTTCTAATACCAAACCAATTTCGCTTAGGAGTTCTTCCCCATCTCCTAATGCGAAAAAGTCGAAGAAGTCGGCGTATGGTTCCGGGTTTGATGTTGCTGTTTGTCCACCAGCAAAAATCAGGGGGTAATTGCTTTGTGAGCGTTCTTGCCAAGTGAGAGGAATCCCTGCCAAGTCCAACATTTCCAAAATGTTGGTGGCTCCTAATTCATAACTAAGACTAAAACCTAAAATATCAAATTCACTTAGCGATCGCTTGGACTCGACAGCAAATAAGGGTGTCTTTGTAGCCCTGAGTTTTGCTGCTAAGTCTGTCCCTGGGAGGTAAGCGCGATCGCATAATTGTCTTGGTTGGGCATTCAAGATGTTATACAGAATGATATGCCCTAAGTTGGATGCTCCGACCTCATAGACTTCCGGGTAGGTTAACACCCAGCGTATGACGGCGGTATTCCAAGGTTTGTGTACTGCCAGACGTTCGTTACCCAAGTAACGCGCTGGTTTTAAGATATCCGGTGTGATTAAACTTTCAAATGCGACAGCCACTGTGCTAACTTCGAGCTACTTTGATTACAGCTACTCACCTCCAACATTAGCATTGATTAGCTCTTTCAACAGGTTTTGGGGTAGCAACTTAGAACTCCTTTACACTAAGCGCTGCTCAACCAGTTTATTTGTTAATATTTATGGACTGTTTTAATATAATTGACCGACTACCAACTCTGCTTCGTGTTCAAAGATTTCAAAAATTTCGTTGAGTTGGGTTAACTCAAAAATAATCCTGGTTGCTGGGGAAACAGAGTAAAGCTGAAAACCCTTACCCAGGTTTTGAGCTATTTTCAGTGCAGATACTAAAGCCATCAGTCCAGAACTGTCTAAGGATTCTACATCTGCTAAATCCACCCACAAGCTTGAGATATCCTCCTTTGCCAGCGTTTTGGTTAAGTCTTGTTCAAATTCCAAAGCATTAGTCGCATTCAGGCAGCCATAAGGACGGATTACCTGAATTTTCGGACACTTCAGTACTGCTTGCATATTAAATCCTAATTAGAGTTACTGAATTGTGGAGCTTGAATTTATTTGAACATAAACTTTTTGCCTTGGCATCGACCATACGTTCTAAGTCTCTTTGCTGAATCTTTATGTTTGTTGCGGGTCTGTTTAAAGATTGTCATAACTTACTAGGGAAATGTGTTCATATATACTTTTTTTTCCTTGAGGTTCTAAAAAAATCAACAGTGGTAGAGATACCCAACCAAAGCAATCACTAAAAATTGTGCTACGAAGCTTGACTTATTCGTAAACACTACCGATTGAGCCATATTTTGAGCAGCGATTTAAATGGTGAAATCGTTGTAAATTTTCATTTCAAATCGTGAGTTAAATCAGGAAGTATCTACTGAGTTTAATTGTGATCTAAATCACTTAAATAGCCATGACTGGATCACATTTTATACTTAACTCTATCTTGGATAATTTAGTATCACTGAAAGTGGGTTCATACACCTATGAAAACTAGATATGCAATTCGGCAGTTGGTAGAAAAAGCACTGGATATTAAAAAGTTAACTCCAGAAATAGAAAACGAGATTAATTTTGAGTTGACTGCAATGGGTCACATCTCGGACGTTGACTACGAAGCCCTAGAATTATTGATGGCAGAGATGGATGCTGGTCGTGTTCAGTTAGTTCCTAGTCTAGGGTTAGGATATTGAATCTGCTTATCACCTTAGTATTTTTCTCTGAGAAAAATTAATTCTACAATAATTAGTAACACTAAGCTAGAAAAATTTACATAGTTGGTAACAACAAAAGTCGCCATCACAGTCAAAGTGTAAGAGCTAATAAGCAAAGGGTTGCCGTGATTTAGTTACCTCGTGTGGCGTAAACTGTGCTAAAGAGCATCCACTTTTGCATTAGTTACAAGTTGCCATGCAGTTTGCTAAACGTTTAGAAAAAATTCCTCCTTATTTGTTTGCTGAAATTAACCGTAAACGGGAAGCACTGATTGCCCAAGGAGTTGACATCATTAATATAGGAGTCGGTGATCCTGATAAGCCAACTCCTGCTCATATTCTCCAGGCGATGCGTGAGGCAATTGATGACGCTTCTAACCATAATTATCCACCTTACGAAGGCACACAAGAGTTTAGAGAAGCAGCCGTAAAGTGGATGGAACGTCGATTTGGGGTAGTGGATTTAAATCCCAACACGGAAGTTGTTTCTTCTATTGGTTCCAAAGAGGCTATACATAATACTTTTTTAGCTTTTGTGGAAGCAGGAGATTACACATTGATACCAGATCCTGGTTATCCTGTGTATCGAACCTCCACAATTTTTGCTGGAGGCGAACCTTTCACGATGCCTCTGAAAGCAGAAAACAAATTTTTACCAGATTTAGATTTAATTCCTGAGGAAGTTGCTCGTAAAGCCAAAATGTTGTGGATTAATTATCCCAATAATCCCACTGGATCAATAGCAACACTGGAGTTTTTTGAAGAATTAGTAGCTTTTTGTCAGCAGTACAATATTTTGTTGTGCCATGATCATGCTTATTCAGAAATGGCGTACGATGGCTACAAACCACCGAGTGTCCTGCAAATTCCAAGTGCGAAGGACATTGCCATTGAGTTTCACAGTCTATCGAAGTCATACAATATGACAGGCTGGAGGATTGGATTTGCGGTTGGTAATGCCTATGCTATTAAGGGCTTGAGTCAGGTAAAAACGAATGTTGACTCTGGAGTATTTAAAGCAATTCAAAAAGCAGCGATCGCAGCTTACAACACTGATGAAGTAGAACTACAAGCTGTGATGTCAGTTTACCAAAATCGCCGTGACATCATTGTTAAGGGATTGCAATCATTAGGATGGCCTATCGAACCACCGAAAGCTACTCTTTATGTTTGGGTTCCTGTACCGCCTGGACATAGTTCCACTGAATTTACTACTTTGCTGCTCGATAAATGTGGTATCGTCGTTCCCCCAGGGGTTGGCTATGGCGTGTCAGGTGAAGGTTATTTTAGAATTGCCCTCACCATCTGTGAGGAACGTTTGCATGAAGCTATTCAACGGATGCAGGATGCGGGAATTCGATATTCTTAGTTAATGGTCTTGAGTTTTTCCTCGGCTCTCTATTCTCCATTCCTTACTTCCTCCTGATACGCTTGCCAAAGTTGTTGAATGAATTGATGGAGTTGCTGCTTGGCTACTAAGTCTGGTTCTAATTTTGGCTCTTTGAGTAACACTTGACTCAGGAGGGTAATAACTTCTGTATCTAGGGCGTGTCTAAATAGTTTGATAGGCCAAAGTAAGTCAGATCCATCTCGTAAATCAATTATTATTGGTAGTTCGGGAGTATAAGTTACTAGCAGTAGGGGACGAACCCAGCATAACTGGCGGGCAACTACAACTTGAATCACTTCTGCATACAGATTCCTCTCGCCATGCTCTAAAGACACAATTTGTCCTGGTTGAAAGTTGAGACTTATGTCCATAATCATTTAGGGCAATGGCAAGGATAAATTTGCAGGTTTCTTCTCCTTTTATTTTAAAAGTGAAAGTAGAATATTATGATGAAAATATGCTGTAAAACTATTGCAGTATGTCCAGTAATACTGTTTTGCCGAGACAAACTATTGGCAAGAAAGTCTTCCATGACATAAAATTCTCATGAAAATGCTATAAAATGAGTAAATGACCGTTAAGCGATCGCTGTACAGAAACTGTATTGTAGTAACTCCAAAAGGCAAGAGCAAAAGCTGTGTCAGTCGAAACCATTGAGAAGCGTTCCACATCCCGCAAGCTCGCGCCTCGGTATCGCGTTTTGCTCCATAACGATGACTACAACTCTATGGAGTATGTGGTGCAAGTACTAATCACCACCGTGCCGAGCCTAACCCAGCCTCAAGCTGTGAGTATTATGATGGAAGCCCATACTAACGGGCTAGCCTTAGTTATTACCTGCGCTCAAGAACACGCAGAATTTTACTGCGAAACCCTCAAAGATCACGGTCTTAGCAGTACCATAGAACCCGATGAATAGTCGGTAAATCTTCAATAGCAAGGTCTCGCTCCCACAACGAATATTGCCAACTACGAAGTACGGATTACCAATGATGATGTCATCAGTCATAATCTGGAGTGCTGACTGGTGAACCTTATATGAAAAACAGACTTGCTCTTTTAGCCCAGCGTCCAGCCCCAATTAGGCTGGGCTATTTTATTCTCGCTTTATTATTCTTATGGTTACCTTTGGCCGCACCAATTTACTTATTAGTGCATGATACTAATTTAGCAAGTATCTTGACAATGGTATTGTTGTATGCAGAGTTTATTTTTTTGCTGAGATTGTGGGGTATTAATGTCTATCAGCAACCGCAAATACTTCAGCATTATGGTTTAGAATTCACGCGGCGTAATGGTGTAGAAATGCTTTGTGGCTTGGGAATGGGGTTGATTAACATTCTGTTTTTATTCACCATTGAAGGTTTTTTGGGCTGGCTAAAATGGCAGCAACCAACAATTTTATTACTCAAGATAGTTTTAGAAGGGTTTTTCGTCGGTTTGGGTGTGGGATTTGCTGAAGAATTGTTATTTCGTGGATGGTTGCTGGATGAGTTGCAACGAGATTACAGTCCACCTTTGGCATTGTGGATAGATGCAGTTACATTTGCATCACTACATTTTATTAAACCACTAGAAGTCATTATTAATACACTACCGCAATTTCCAGCTTTGCTCTTGTTGGGGCTAACGCAGGTATGGGGTAAACGCTGGTGTAGGGGACGTTTGGGTTTACCAATTGGGTTACATGGTGGTTTAGTCTGGGGATACTACATCATCAATGTAGGAGGATTAATTCAATATTCAGGTCAAGTTCCTGACTGGGTAACTGGAGTGAATAACAATCCCCTACAAGGAATCATGGGAGTTGTGTTTATGGGTGTACTAGCATTGTGGATGCGAAACCAAAGCCTGAAAGTACTTCATTAATGATTACATTTTATAGAACAAGTAAAATACCAATATCTTTAAAAGGTATATCTCAGGTAAGATATTTTCAGTTCATCAGGAAGTATTAGTAATGAATATGCTCATCAAGTGACACTCAAAATTTATTGATATCAGCTATGCTGGGTAGAATGCCATCGCTCAATATTTTTCTGCACCGATTGAGCCGAAGTTTGTAAAGCTTCTCTTTCACTATCACTGAGATTTAATTCGATTACACTCTCAATTCCATTTAATCCCAGGCGACAAGGAACACCAATCACTACATCTTTTAAACCATATTCGCCTTGCAGATATACAGACACAGGTAACAGGCGCGACTGATTCAATAAAATCGATTCCACCATCAAACTTGTAGCTGATGCAGGTGCAAAAAATGCGCCACCAGTCTGCATCAGTTCCACAATTTCCGCACCACCATTACGGGTTCTCTCCACCAACCTTTCTATTGTGGCTGCATCTAACAATTCTGTAATCGGGATACCATTAACTGTGGCATGACGAGACAAGGGAACCATCAAATCCCCATGACTACCCAATACCATCGCTTTGACATCCGCAGGTAATACTCCTAATTCCAAGGCTATAAAAGTTTCAAATCTTGCCGAGTCTAACACCCCAGCCATACCCATGATGCGGTTACGGGGTAAACCTGTAGCTTCCCAAGCTAAATAGGTCATTACATCCAGAGGATTAGTGACTACGATAAAAATAGCACAGGGAGAGTAGGCGATCGCTTGTTTTGCTGCTTCCACAACAATTTTGGCGTTAGTTCTCAACAAATCATCCCGACTCATCCCTGGCTTACGGGGAAATCCGGCTGTGATGACAACGATTTGCGAACTAGAGGTATCAGCATAATTATTTGTGCCGATAATCTGACGATTATGCAATTCAATACCCCTAGCTTCTAATAAATCTAGTGCCAATCCTTGAGGCATACCCTCAACAATATCTAATAGCACCACATCTGCTAGATTTTTTTCAGCAATACGTTGAGCTAAAGTGCTACCAACCCTACCAGCACCAATAATGGCGACACGAGGTAGACGATGCAAAGTTGGGGGGGAGTTTGGAGAAGAAGACATAGTTCGAGTAGAATTGCATCCTTACACCACCCACATTAACAACTTAGATGAATTCGTAACTCGTAATTCGCAAATTGTAATTTGTCATGGAGTGAATTGGCTGGAAGCAAGGAAACTCAACATTAGTTAGCTAAAGTCTCTTCCCCTACTCCCCGCGTTAAAACGATTCAATTTGATCTAAACGTAACCAGATATTAGGCGTTGGTACTTGTCCAAACATTACCAGCGCGTAATCACCTTTGATATCTACGACTTCACCCTTAGTTTCAAACAAGTAAGCTGGAAAGCGAGTATCGCTGGCTTTCGCTTCTACACTATTTTCTAGTTTCTCGCGGATAGCGCGAACCATCTCGCCTTTTTTAACTGCCATAAATCCCCTCTATTTTTTTTTAATCGGCTCATAGAGGATTTTAGCTTGCAGCCGAGTACAAAAGTTCAATTTACCTGGGGTGCGACAGGTATCAATACTTTCAATGGAAACAATTATTTTTTCTCTACACCCCTAAACTTGACACTGGCGACAAAAATGGCTGGATCTTCCACCTAGCTTGATGCGCTGAATTACATCACCACAAACTTTACATGGTTCCCCTGCACGGTTATACACCCAGGCGACACCACCATAATTACCGTTGACCCCTTTAACGTTGAGAAAATTACTAAAAGTTGTACCACCAGCCTCAATACTGGTTTCCAAAACTTGAATAATTGCCGTCCTCAAAAGCTCAATTTGCTTTAACTGCACTTCTGTACATAGAGTCTCTGGTAACACACCACTTTTAAACAATGCTTCGTCAGCATAGATGTTACCTAATCCTGCAACAACCGACTGGTCTAATAGTGCTGTTTTTATGGGACGGCGACGATTATGCAGCTTATTAGCAAGGTACTCAACAGTAAATTCAGGTGAAAAGGGATCTACGGCAAGTTTAGCTAAACCAGTAATCACGCTTTCTACAGCTATTCCCGATGAAACCCACCACATTTGACCGAAAGTTCGTTGGTCAACAAAGCGTAATTCCTGTTGATCCTCGAAAAATATTCTTACCCGCGTGTGCTTATGTAAAGGCTCATCTTGGTTTAACCACAGTAATTGACCAGTCATCCTCAGATGCACACCTAGCCAAGCGGCGGAAGTAGTGGAAGCGAGGAGATATTTACCGCGACGATGCCAAGCACTAATGGAATCACCGGTAATTCCATTCAAAAAATCACCAACAGAAAAAGGGTGAGCGATGGTGCGATGAAGCAACACATCTCCACCCGTAATTTTTCGGTTTAGGGTTAGTTGGTTTAAACCCCGCCGTACTGTTTCAACTTCAGGCAATTCAGGCATTTAAGCTGATTGAGCAAGCTATGGGAATACTTTTTGGAAATCAAAAACGAGAAAGAATATAGACACTCTAAATCTTTGTTGCACTACTCAGGAGAATCCGTAAATATCCGCATGGCGGTTGGTATACGGTAGAGTAGGCTGATGTGAAGAATGAAAAATTATAATTTCATACTTCGTATCTATAATTTTACCCTTCTCCCATCATCCCATTAAATAATCCCTTTGAGGCTTGGCTGCTTATTTTTTAGCAGGCTTGGCTTTAGGTGCTTCCACCTCTATTAATTCATCTACCGCAAAGTTGTTGGTGTTGATGCCAGAGTAGTTGACCTTATCAAAGCGGACAATTACTGGGTATTTGATGCCACTTTGGTCAACAGAAGCTACAGTTCCGACATCTTGGAACCAGTAGGATTCTGGGCGGAGAATACGTACTTTAGAACCACGTTGAACCATGAGTATCTTCCCTTTTAGTTATCAATTGCCAATATATAGGGCTATTTGATTTCACTCTACATCTTGAATGCCATCACTAGAGGCTTTGTTAAGTTATTTGTCTGATTGGTTATTTGTCGGCTGTCAGTTATCAGTTGCTCATAGTCAACAGTCATAGGTTTTTCTCGATTCTTTGCCTCTAGTGTCAATCTCCTCCTTTAGTCACTGTTTCCTTGCCAATCTCAGCCTTAAGACGGGGGTCAGACCCTCCTTGACAAAGGTTAAATGATCGCGTAACTTCGTTCGCAAACACATTTTTAAGAAAAAACTTATGTTTTACTTAAAACAAACACGCTACCCTCGTTACCCCTGCCAATGCGTAAGTTGTGATCTATGTAGGTGATATCTAACCATCCCTGCTGTGTATCACTTTTTATAAGTATGTCTAGGGCAGTGAACTTTTTACCAGCTTCAATTCGTTGGATAAAGTCTTCTGGGGAAGTGTACCCGATTAATCGTTGTAAACCAACGATGGAACGTTGGAATTTCACTTGAACACGCCGTTCTGAAACTGGCTCAAATTTGGCAGCTACGCTAACTAATCCTTCGAGATAAGGTAAGCCATAAATCTCTGCTATGTTGTAAACGCTGGTAGTTTCTACCCGAATACACTGATAAATTTGTCCAAGTTTATATACAGGTACGCGATCTAAGTTTAAAAGAGCTTTACTGGTGGTGTATAGTAGTCGCCAATTGCCGTCTAGCAGATTGGCATTTTCCACTGGACGCGGTGTAGGATTGAGGTCTTCTAATGTAGCGATCGCTGCTAAGATAGCCCGTTTCTGCTGTTCACTAGCCAATAAACCGCGATTAGTCCCGGCGATCGCATCTAATAAAGCTGTTTTTTTCAACATCACATTCCTTTAACAAGCATCACTATTAAACTCACATTAAATCGATATTAATGTCCTATGTATGGAGGTGGAAAATAACTAAAAATCTATTCCCAATTAGTTTATCTTTATCAAATAAATTATTTCTGTCAGCTTGCGGATTTATCAATCCAATAGTTGAAGAAATAACTAAATTATCCCGTCTCAAGTGATAGACTGCTTAATGTCTAGTTACATAAGTCTTTTTGCTCATTAGATATCGATATGTTGAATTCTCCTTTACGTGAAGAACCTCGTAACCAGCGTGCGGCTGTCATCCCTCTAAAGCAAGAATCTTCCCTATTAGATTGGTTGCAAGCCAACGGTCGTCTGATTTCCCGCGACGTTCATGAACCAGATTTTTCCGATGAAGAAGAAGAAATATCAGAGTTCCTGGGTGGAGAAGACGGCATCGATTACCTTGATGATGATGATGACGATATCACCATAGACGAAGATTAGTCTTTTGAGACTGGGACTCTGTTATGTATAGTCCCTATAATTCATTTTTATTGAAGTGTGGAGTGAAGGGAAACTTTTGTGGACGCTAAATTATCGCCTAATCAAGGATTAAATATTTCTGGTATTGGTCTAGCTTCTTCCTTAGCCGCCGGGCTAGGCATAGCAGCTTTAACTTTGGATTGGATAGCAAACAGAAATCCCTGGCAAGGTACATCGCTTACCTTGCCCTTGTTGCTATGTACTATTGCTTCAGCTATTGCAGGTTACTTTGTCGTACCCCTACTGCAAGCACTGAAAACTGGGCAAATCATCCGTGAAGATGGTCCTCAAGCCCATTTGAAAAAAGCCGGCACACCCACAATGGGGGGGATATTTTTCATTCCTGTTGCCGTGGTAGGTGCTTGTGTACTGTCTAACTTTGCCACAGAAGTACTTGCTGTCTCGGCTCTCACCCTTAGCTATGGGCTAATTGGTTGGATTGACGATTGGCAAATTCTGCGCCGCAAGTCTAATAAGGGTATATCCCCCCGGATGAAATTGGCTTTGCAAATCTGTTTTGCAGCAGCCTTTTGTTTATGGTTAATGTTTAATCAACCCGCTAATATTACGAGTATTGCTTTACCCTGGGTAAGCTTTGCCCTACCTTTGGGATTTTTATTCTGGCCTTTGGCTGGCTTTGTCCTAGTGGCAGAGAGTAATGCAACTAATTTAACTGATGGTATTGATGGCTTGGCTGGAGGAACTGTAGCGATCGCCTTACTCGCATTAGGTGCTATAGTTGCCCCAACATCCCCCGCATTAATGGTTTTCTGTGCAGCTTTAAGTGGTAGTTGCTTAGGTTTCTTAGCTCACAACCGCAACCCAGCTAGGGTATTTATGGGTGACACAGGTTCCCTAGCACTGGGGGGTGCTTTAGCGGCTGTAGCTTTACTAACTAACAGTTTGGTAGCCTTGTTTATCCTCAGTGGTATCTTCTTCGTTGAAACCCTTTCTGTAATGGCACAGGTAAGCTACTACAAAGCCACTAAAGGCCCTGACGGCAAAGGCAAGCGCCTCTTGAAAATGGCTCCTCTGCACCACCATTTAGAACTATCAGGCTGGTCAGAATTACAGGTAGTTAGCTCATTTTACGTGATAGCTACCATCTTAGCTGTTATCTGTTTGGCGATCGCGCCATTCTGAATCTCCCACCCAATTAATTGCCAACAAAAAAAACAACCTTCTCTAAATGAAGAGGGTTGTTTTTTTATGAGTGGGGAGTGAAAATTTCTTCCTCTGCTCTTTAAAGCCCAACCCCCGCCAGTTCAGGAGAAACAGCTATTTTACTAAACTGGTTGACTGGACGAGGTAATCCTAGATTTTCACGTAAAGTATTACCTTCATATTCAGTGCGGAATAAACCCCGGCGTTGCAATTCTGGGATGACATATTCTACAAAATCATCTAATCCTTGTGGCAACCAAGGGGGCATAATATTAAATCCATCAGCCCCGTCATTTACAAACCAATCTTCCAATTGGTCGGCAATTTGTGTGGGTGTACCTAATATTTGACGATGACCACGGGCCCCTGCAATCCACAAATACAGTTGGCGGATGGTTAAATTTTCTCTTCTGGCAAGGTCAGTTAGCAGTTTCTGACGGCTCTTACCACCATTGGTTTCTGGTAAATCTGGCAGAGGCCCATCTAGAGGGTAGCCAGATAAATCAAATCCACCAATCATCCCTCCCAATAGATTTAAACCAACAACAGGATCAATTAACTCTTGAATCTGGTCGAATTTATCTCTGGCTTCTTGTTCAGTCTTACCAATCACTGGGAAGATTCCGGGCATAATCTTCAGATGCTCAGGAGAGCGTCCATATTGTGCCAATCTCCCTTTCACATCAGCATAGAAGGCCTGTGCTTCCTCTAGAGTCTGTTGGGCAGTGAAAATTACCTCTGCCGTTTGGGCTGCCAGATTTTTACCATCTTCTGATGAGCCAGCTTGAATAATCACCGGATACCCTTGGATGGGACGAGCGACATTCAACGGCCCACGTACTGAAAAATGTTCCCCTTTGTGGTTAGGAATGTGCAGCTTATCAGCATCAAAATAAATTCCTGATTCTTTATCTCTAAGGAATGCGTCATCCTCCCAGCTATCCCAGAGTTTGGTGACAACATCAACAAACTCACGCGCCCGTTCATAGCGCTGGGTATGTTCCATGTGCTTTTCGCGGTTGAAGTTCAGCGCTTCGGCTTCTGTCGCAGATGTCACAAGGTTCCAGCCTGCACGCCCACCACTGAGATAGTCGAGGGATGCAAACTTACGGGCTAGGTGAAAAGGTTCGTTATACGTCGTTGATACTGTCGCTGTCAAACCAATGCGTTCGGTGACGACAGATAAAGCCGACAGTAGGGTAAGAGGTTCAAAATGTACGAGTTTGCCATTACGGCTCAAAACATCGGCTCCTTGACCTCTGTCGCGTACAGCTACACCATCAGCTAGGAATATCATGTCAAATTTGCCACGTTCCGCCGTCTGGGCAATCCGGCGATAATGCTGAAAGTTCAAGCCCCCATCCGCCTGTGCATCAGGGTGTCGCCATGATGCTACATGATGTCCAGAGCTTGGCAAGAAAGCACCCAGTCTTAGTTGTTTCTTCTTACTCATTCTCTTGTATTATTCCTCGCCAATCGAACTGTTAGTATGTCTAACTATTTGAGATAGTGTTATTTTCCGGTATGTTGACCGATTTAGTCAAGTTTATGTATGAAATTGATTTAGGTATATTTACAAAACTATTACGGTAATAGGCGTATCCCGCCGCTCTCAAAATCCTCAATATTTAGACGGAAAACATATTATTAATGTTGTAGTTGAAAAAACAGGAAACTAGCTAACTACTAAATTTAATTAGCAAGCCATGAAAACACAAATTTTGTCTACATTCTTAGCTGGAATGACTACTATTTTAATGTTGAGTAATCCTAGTAGTGCAAACAGCAAAAAAGAATACGTTAATAAAAATTTCTTAGTTTCTCAAGCAAGCAATCGAGTTAGTGAAGAATTGCTTGTCAGTGGTACAGAACCATTTTGGGGTGTAACAATTAGCAGAAAAGGAATAATCTACTCTACCCCTGAATCCAGTCAAAATTTTCCTTATATTGCCCCTTCCACAGCATCAGGAAGACCAGCAGATTTAGTCAGAGTTTATCGTTTGCGAGGGCGCAACAGCACAAGTACCCTGGTAATCAGAAAAGGTTCTTGTAGTGATGGTATGTCTGATATCAAGTACCCTTACTCAGCAGTATATATTGCAGGTAATACGGTTTTGGAAGGTTGTGCTAGAGCTAAATAAATCAAGTAAATTTAAACTAGATTAGTTTTTAGAATCCCAAATCAGAGTTATGTTTTACTTAAGAGTAAACATTACTGGTACTTAGTGAAAAGTAACTTATCAAATAGTAAACTTGAATGTTTTTAAAATTCCCATGACTTCTGAAATTTGGTTTCTATATTCTGAATTTCGATAATCTTCTAGAAATTAGAAAAAGTAGGATTTACGCATAATACTCTTTCATAAAAGTTGGGTACGGGGCATAGGAATAGCCCAAAGATATTTTACCAAATGTATTGGAGCAGACATTCTGGAAAATTAGCCAATTCCCCATTTCCTACGCCCTATGCCCCTGTAATTTTGGATTTGCAATTCTCAATACTCAATTAAAAATCCAAAATTTCAACTCCTTGTGTCCCAAGTATCATGATAGGAAATCCCTCGATAACTGAGAGGCGGATATCCATGAGTAGAGTATTTCCCCAAATTACCGCCATTGTGGCTCTTGACCATTACAGATAATATGCTAAGATCGTCTGCGTGCGTTGAGCTACAGGCGCTATTATTGGCTCTTTGGTAAGGGTTAGTAATAATCTGGTTGTGGCTGTGTTTTCACAAAGTTTGACACATCGTACAAGTAGCGACTAGCTTCCTCCTCTAAACGATGAATCAGATAAGGCTCAATGACGTTACTGTGTCGCAGTGCGGCTAGATACCCGTCCAAATACATCCGCATTTCATCCGTGCGATAACCGCGATTCCACAAATCGACGAAGGCGTCGGTAATTCGTTGGTAATAGCGGATGGTTTGTGTGTCTTGGAGCATAACTGCTGATTTATGTCTTTGGAATGAGAATTGTAAATGATTCAGGCTGAAATGTGAAGGGTAATTTCTGCTTCAATTTCAGATGCAATTCCTTTTTGTCACTTTTGATAGTTACTCCAGCAGCTACAATACAGTTAGATTTTATTCCAGAAAACTTGCAATCACGTTAAGTCGTTAGGCTATTTTTATACTTTTTAGGTGCAGGGAACAGTTTGAGCAGAAGAAAAATGTGCTAATTAACTAAATTACAAGCAAATTTAGCCAAAAATTAACGCTGTGTATTCTTTTGCTGATGACCTTGAGGTACATTGTTAGGTTCTAAATGTCAGTCATTTAGCTAAAAGAACTTTTAATAACTATAACAAAAATTTAATAATATTATCAACTGCGCTCTGGACAAGGCATAAACTCAACATTTTGCCAACATAAGCTATAAAAAAACGTAAAGGTAATTGTGGCTAGAGTAACAAAGACTACAAAACCTTGGGCATGGGCTTGTTACTTTGAAATTCATCGACGCTAAGGGGTCTTGCCGCCGTGGGTTCGGTTTGTATTGAAATCGTTGAGGGGAATCCCCATCTGAGGTCGTTGCTGGGTTGGCACTTGCAACAGTTGGAGTACCGTGTGCATCAAGCCGCCAGCATATATCAAGCAAGGGAAGCCTTTTTGAGCCATCAGCCAACTCTGGTCATTCTGGATGCTGATTTGCCAGATGGTGACGGTATTGAATTTTGCCGTTGGTTGCATCGTCAGCAACAGCCGCTAATTCTCATGTTATCTGCTCGGACTAATGAGGCTGATATTGTTGCCGGGTTGAAAGCGGGAGCTGATGATTACTTGAGCAAACCATTTGGGATGCAGGAGTTTTTGGCTAGGGTAGAGGCATTAATCCGCCGCAAGCGTACACCTACTGCTCCTGCTTATTTGGATTATGGTACTTTGCAAATCGATTTAGTCCAGCGCCGTGTACGATTCCAAGGGGAGTTTATCGACCTGACTCCACAGGAATTTAGTTTGTTGTACGTTTTGGCGCAAGCTGGTGGAGTACCTTTGAGCCGATCAGAGTTGCTACGTCGTGCGTGGCCTGACGCTATCGACAATCCGCGTACCATTGACACTCATGTTCTATCGTTACGTAAAAAAGTAGAACTTGATCCCCGCCAACCTAGCCTCATTCAGACTATCCGCAATGTTGGATACAGATTTAACATGGAAATTTTGAATGCTAATCCTCCACAAACACAAGCAAAGTTAACAAAAGAAAGATTTAGCAACCAACGCTCAACACTAAGTGGGCAGAGGGTGTAGAGGAGGTAGGGAAGTAGAGGAGTAGGGGAAGCAAAGAAGAATAACTAATGACCATTGACTAATGACTATTGATTATTAACTTAGTTCCATTCTTCATCGGCTTGGTTTTCGGCGTGCATCAACCTCTTTTGTAAGTCAGTCCAGTCGATGTTAGAAGCTGTTTGATCTACCAATAAGCGTCCTTGCTGTAAATACAAAAGCCGATTACAAAACATCTGAGTGAAGTCTAGCTGGCTGTTTACCATCACAATTGTTGTGTGATGAGTTTGAGTTAGCTGGGTTAAGACTGGGATGAGATGGGAGGCTATGCCAATATCTAGATGAGAGGTTGGCTCGTCTAAGAGGAGGATTTTCGGTTGAATGACTAAAGCACGAGCGATCGCTACGAGCTGTCTCTGTCCAATCGAAAGTTGTACCTCAGTACGTCCTAACCAATCACTAGGGATTTGCAGCTGTTCTGCCCAATGACTGACTCGCTGTTGAATGGTCTCTTTGGGCAAACTGCGCAAAATTAAAGGGTAAGCTAAGGCTTGCTGGACTGTCATCCCCAGCAACTTTGGCTCTTGTAATACCAGGGTCACTATCTGGCGTAACTGGATAACAGGAATTTGCTGATATTCTTGATTTTCTAAAAAAATTTTGCCGCTATTGGGTTCACTAAGTCGGTTAATGAGACGTAGTAGAGAAGTTTTACCAGCACCGGAGGAACCAATAATTGCTAGGCGATCGCCAGGGTTAACTTCAAAAGAGATATCCTGCAATATTGGGTAGCCCTGGAGTTTGGTTTTTAGCTTGGCAAACAGATTAACTTGTTCTAGCCGTAATTGGGCTGTCATTGGGAATTTAAGGGTGTAGGGTGTGGGGGTGTAGGGGAGGAGTTTTTGATCTAGTCCCTAATCCCCAGATCCTAATGTTAGATGGCTATAGCTGTGGCGATCGCCCAAGCATCGATTAAAAGTAGTAATACTGTAAATCCTAATAAAATCAAATACATCCACGGTTGCGCTAAAGGGCGAACATCTGTGGTATCTATACCTGTTTTACTTTGGACAATGTTCACCAAACGGGCAAATCCGGCTACGCGCATGGGTAGTAAATAAGCTTTTCCATCTTGACTGAGAAAATAATAAACCAGCCCTCCTTGACCCGTGGAACGGGGTTTAATTTGTTTTACTTCTTTCCAAGGTAAAGACCAACCTTTACGGAAAAATTGGGGAACCCAAACTGGATATGTTACCTGTATTCCTTGGTCATCTACAACTACTCGTTCAGTCAACACCGCATACAAGCCAACAAAACCAATGCTAATTCCCACCCATAACAAAGTTGGTGGTGTAGGTGCGTTTGTCGCCTCTGCTAAGAAAGGTAAGGGGACTGTGAGAGCTATGTATAGACTGAGTAAGGTAATCCGAATTAAGGGAGATAGGCGGAAAACAGTAGTTGAATTATCGACTAAATTTGCTGTCACGGCTCAATTAGGCTTATGGGCTTTTAAATTTAGTCTAACCGGGATAGTGAAAGTAGGGAGTGGTA
Organism: Anabaena sp. CCY 9910; assembly: GCF_963920875.1. Lineage (NCBI taxonomy): Bacteria > Bacillati > Cyanobacteriota > Cyanophyceae > Nostocales > Nostocaceae > Anabaena > Anabaena sp. CCY 9910. The sequence continues at coordinate 81,686 of NZ_CAWUDJ010000020.1, forward strand.
GCTGGTGACTGAATATGTTCATGGTAGATACTTTTGTACTACACTCCAACCAGTGAGTGATACCCAAGCGAAACCTACAGATAAAATGGTGTTTAAAGTGATGTGTAACGGCCTAGCCCAGGTCTTCCCGAACCTAATCTGTGTCGCACTAAAGGCGGATAGTAAAACTAGTCCCACGACAATTAATCCAGCCCACAAGTGCGACGAGTGACCTAAAGAGCCAAAGTGTCCCAAAGTGCCGATAATTCCGATCGCCAGCAGTAACAACACTAAACTGACCATGCTGACACCCATAATCAAGTGCAGCGTTACCCATTGTGAACGACCCCCAGCAAACACCATAAAACTGGGAACTGTGAGCGAATTTCTCATTCGCCACATCCAAAAGCCTGTGGTTGCTAGCATTACATAAGCCAATAGCGATAATCCCATCGACCACGCGGCTATTTTCCACAGCCAAATAAATGAAGGTAGGTGCATAAATATTTATTGTAGATGGGAGTGGGACTTTTAAGGGGCAGGGGGCAAGGGAGCAGGGGAAGCAGGGGAAGCAGGGGAAGCAGGGGAGTAGAGTAAAACTACTGACAACTGACAACTGACAACTGATCAAACAAAAAAGCTGCTGAATTCAGCAGCTTTTAATATTTGACTAAAATTATTTTCTTATTCAACGGATGCTAGACCAGCAACTGTTAAAGGTTTTGTATTATTTGTCTGCACTACGGATTTTGTACTAATAGGGTCTGTCCCTACAGAATCTGTATTAAATTCATTGCTGCTAGGTTCGCTCATAATCAGGCGATCGCACGGAATGGTATCAGACAAAATTGCACTTGCCATCATACCTGTATGAATCTCCATTTGCCCTTCGATGGGAGCTTCAAACACGAGGCGTTGTCCAGGAAAAACCACCCTTTCAAAGTACCAGTTGGGAACATTGGTGATGCGAGCGACCTGGATTTTGCTCGTGGCATTAACGTAGCAGCAGAGAACTTTTCCTGATTGCTCAGGTGGTAGAGGATCTAATATTTGAGCCATAACTGCTGAGGAGCTTGTCGCCACAATTTTACATTACACCTGCAAAGTTAACACTGGCTGATCCCAATATGTTGTAACTCCGACTACCAACTGAAATTTTCTACGCTATTTATATCTAAAGATATGTTCAAGTTATGGAATTTATATAAAAGAAATTATTGCCCATAAAATTATACAGTAATAAATATTTTTTCTCAATTTCTGCCTGATTAAATTCATAATCAATGCCATTGACTCACCGTTATTCCAGTTCTGCAATGAAGCCTCTAACAGAAAATTTTCGGTTTCAACCTTCTTATGGCTTAACTATAGGGATCATCGCTTAAGGAATGAACTCAGTGTTATGGTAAAGATATATGAAATTTTTCTTCATAAAGCCAATCTATATTATTTCCATGCCAGGAAAATCTGCTTATCAAGAATCTGCTTAAATGTCAAGCAGGCTTTTAATATACACGTCAGACTAAAACAAACTTGGCGCATTGACTATTTTTTCAACTCTCCTCAACAGACGGCAAGATGGAAGTTAAAACACCGATGATGGAAAATCGAATTCTCTATGTTCGCCTTCCTTGTAACCCCATCTTTCCTATTGGGGTTGTTTACTTGAGCGATCATGTCCACAAAATGTTTCCCAACATCGAACAACGGATTTTTGATTTGGGAACAGTTCCGCCTTTAGATTACGCCTCTGCCTTGGATCGTTGTATCGACGAATTCCAACCCACCCTATTGGTATTTTCTTGGCGGGATATTCAAATTTATGCCCCAGTCGGTGGACGTGGTGGCAACCCTTTGCAAAACGCCTTTGAATTTTACTACGCTAAAAATCCCCTAATTAAACTGCGTGGGGCTTTAGGCGGTTTACGCATCTTCATTGCCTACTATGTAGAGTTGTGGCGTAACCTGGGATTAATTAAACGCGGCTTAAAGCGTGCTGCCAAATATCACCCTGATGCCCGTGCAGTTGTAGGTGGTGGTGCTGTTAGCGTATTTTACGAACAACTGGGTAAAAGCCTACCCAATGGCACAATTATTTCTGTGGGTGAAGGCGAAACTTTACTCGAAAAGTTCTTAAGTGGTAAAGAGTTTCGGGATGAACGCTGTTATGTAGTGGGAGAAGCGAAACCACGCCAGCGTTTAATTCATGAACAACCCACCCCATTGCAAAAAAGTGCCTGTAACTACGACTATATTGAAGCTATCTGGCCGGAGTTTAACTATTACCTGCAAGAACAAGACTTTTACATCGGTGTCCAAACCAAGCGCGGTTGTCCACACAACTGTTGTTACTGTGTGTACACCGTAGTGGAAGGTAAACAGGTACGTATTAACCCAGCTGATGAAGTCGTGGCAGAAATACGGCAATTGTATAATCGCGGCATTCGCAACTTCTGGTTTACCGATGCCCAATTCATTCCTGCACGAAAATTCATTGATGATGCTGTAGAACTGTTACAGAAAATTATTGATTCTGGCATGACAGATATCCACTGGGCAGCATACATCAGAGCCGACAACCTGACACCAGAATTGTGTGAGTTGATGGCAAAAACTGGGATGAACTATTTTGAAATTGGGATTACCAGTGGTTCTCAAGAACTCGTACGAAAAATGCGGATGGGTTATAACTTGCGGACTGTGTTGCAAAACTGCCGTGACTTAAAAGCTGCTGGTTTTAATGATATGGTTTCTGTCAATTACTCGTTTAATGTGATTGACGAACGTCCTGAAACCATCCGTCAAACCATCGCCTACCACCGCGAATTGGAAAAAATCTTTGGTGCGGATAAAGTCGAACCAGCTATTTTCTTTATTGGCTTGCAACCCCATACCCATTTAGAAGAATATGCTTTTAAAGAAGGTGTCCTCAAACCAGGGTACAATCCCATGAGTTTGATGCCTTGGACAGCCAAAAAACTCTTGTGGAACCCGGAACCTCTTGGTTCATTCTTTGGCGAAGTCTGCTTGCAAGCTTGGCGACAAAACCCCAATGATTTCGGACGCGAAGTGATGAAAATCCTTGAGGAAAGATTAGGGTGTGCGGATTTGGAAGCAGCACTTTCAGCACCAATTGAGACAAAGGATAAACAGTTAGTGGGGGTTTGATATAGGACTAGTATTTGATTTTTGAAATATTAAGTAGGGTGGGCATTGCCCACTACAATCATCATATGGTGGGCAATGCCCACCCTACAGATACTTAGATCATTTCCATAATCAAATTGGATTCCTATAGAAGTATTCAGGAATCAACCCTTTCCCTGCGGGAAGGAGTATGGGGAATTCAAATTAAAGACAATCGGGGGGACTTGACCCCACTATCGGTTATGGACAGCTTGTAGTGTCACGGTTAAAATCAATGAATCTCTTCCTTGGAAGTGAAATAATTGATGGAAAACCTTAAATAATGCCGCTATTTACGAACATTCGCTGGCGAACCATTGTTTCCCTGGCTATTGTTCTTCCTGCTGGACTTTTATACAGCCACTATCGCAATTCTGTTTGGTGGTTGAATCAAGAGGTAGGAGGAATTTTTTATGAGATATTTTGGTGTTTGTTTGCTTTTCTATTTATGCCCACTCGTCGGGCAGTTTGGCAAATTCCTTTATGGGTATTGGTAATTACTTGCCTGTTGGAAATTATGCAATTATGGAACCCACCGTTTCTAAATTGGGTACGTTCATTTTGGTGGGGAAGAATGTTACTTGGTACTGCCTTCACTTGGGCAGATTTTCCCTATTATTTTATTGGTAGTGGCTTAGGATGGTTGTGGCTACGGCTGATAGTCCGAGATGCGAAGCTAAAATAGTATCTTTGTTTTAGTTATTTGATTTAAGCGATAATTAGACTATTTTCTTGGACAGAAGTGTTGAATGTTAAGAAAAAGCTGATAAAGTCCGAATCCACAATGTATGATGGATACTTTGTGAAATAGAGCGTCAACAGCATTAAGCACTGAGTGATTCAGGTTGTATATCGGCTATTTCTAAAACCCGACTAAGCCAACCTTGTGTTTGCCTTGCCGCCGATTGCCTTTGTTCGGTATCAGACCAGATTTCATTCCAGTGGAATAGCCAACGAGTTAACAGACGACCTAAATCAACTAATTCTCCTGCTCGGTCGATGTCGTCGGCTTTTACCATATCCGGTACAGTCCACTCAAGAAAGTATCTGCTTTCCTTAATTAAACTGAGTATTAATTCCTGAGATGATGCCGCCACCCAAAGAGAATGAATTTGGGACAAGTGATTTGCTAAATGATGCAGACGGGTGGAGACATCATCTTGCATAAAAATTTGTTGCTCTGGTGTCACTTCGATCATATATTTCTCAGGAACTCGACAATAATTTGAGCCACTCTTTCTCTAATAATAGGATTTATTAGCTCCATTGACCGATTCTGACGGGGACGCAGATTTACCATTGATTCAAAGTTCAATTTTCCAGTTAATGGCATAAAGCTTGCTGCCCAAATATTTTCTTGGCGGCTACCATTATCCAGTAAAGCCTGTTCGCAATCGTAATGCAAATTTCCGCCCCCAGCTAATACTCGACGCTCAATATCCACTGCGGTTTTAATGTAAAATTTGTGTTCTAATAACATTTGCTCAATCTGTGCGGGTGTAGCGCGTTCGCGCAACAGTAGAATCAATTTTATATCCTCACTAAATCCTTAGTTTAGATATACTTTATTTAATGTTTTTGGGTGAAGTTACTGAACTTGTTGTACGTGTTTGAGCAAAGCGATCGCTAACTCCAAAATATTACTACTATCCCAAGAGGGAATTTGGTCAAGTACATCTTGGATGACAGTTTCAGGCGGCTCATGGGGGAGTGAGCCAACACGTAGAATTAGTTTTCAGAGTTATCTGACGGTAATGTCAATCTCTCCAATTCTGCCTGCTGCATTTCTGTTACCATTTGTTGGCTGCGACGCAAATAAGCGACGAACAACAAAATTGTAAAGCTGATGATAACAAGACCAAGGATGCCATCGCTAAATGTGTTGTATGAACCGTGTAATACAGCAGCCAAGGCTACGCCAATGAACATAATTGGTAGCTGTCGAGAACGGTTAATTGCTGCCAGTCCCAAAAAATAACCAACTATTCCAGCTAAGATGGCATGGAACAGGGGTAAGGAGACAAAGCGGATGGTGTTTACCAAGATGTAAGTACCAAAGCCTGATTGTCCTCTGACTAAGTTAAAGGCGTAGAGTAAAGAGTAGGAACCACCTTCAGCGATCGCAAATCCTAATCCTGACATAGACCCATAAAATGCCCCTGTCAATGGTTCATTGAGTTTTCTAGGACGCAGCAAGAATAGATATACTGGCAAGGCTTTGCAAATTTCCTCTAAGACTCCTACACCGAAAATAAACCCAATCAACTGAGGGATTAGTCCTAAGTTCGACTCTGTAGCAGCGTAAAGTAACTGAAATAGGGGAAATTGTTGAATTAGCAGCAGTAAAGGTATGCCCACAATGGCAGTAAACACAATACATTTCAGTGTTTCCCGCCAAGAAAACCAAGCAGGTTTGATTAAATTGTATAAAACTACTCCCCAAATACTGGCGTAATAAATACCGAGTAACCAAGCAGTCTGTTCCAAATTACTGGAGTTAGCAATTAAACCAATGCCTAGAGGGAATAGTCCGAAAAATAACAGAAGTTTGACCGTATTATTACTATATAGTTCGGCACTAAAGACATCTTGGTAAGGAACTACAGAAGCAAATTTAAATGTCCGTAGTGCTGCTAAAAATGTTGCAGTTTCAGACTGTTGTCTGATCAGTGAAAAAGCTTCTTCCCAATCTGGAAAAGATTGATCAGTCCTCAAACCATAAATTCGCACATTAGTAATTAATGCAGGTTGCCACGTAGATAATTCCTGACGAATAAAAGCTACAGATGATGCTTTATCTGGAACCTGTTCAGACTCCAACATCAACTGTAAACAACTATTTTTGATACTAGCTTTGACAGTGATGCCTTGCGGTTGAAAATATAAGCTCATCAATGAGGCGATCGCATTCATATCGCCTTGTTTGGCAAATTGCAAATAATCATTAGTCAAAAGTTATTCTCCTTTACTCCTTTCACGGGTTTGCTAGATCCCCGACTTTTTCCAGAGGTCGGGGATCTGACAACTGACACACAAAGCACAGTAAACTAAAGATTCAGAAGCATAAATTTATCACCTCTGGATTAAATCCTGTTTTCCTTAGCGCCTCGGCGATTCATATAATCAAACCCCATGTTAGAAGGTTCAATTCTACAACAGCTAGAAGCGTCCCATCGCCACAGCACCAGACCAGTCCGATTCGGGGTGTATTACAAAAATACCCTGGTTGCGCTTTGTCATGCTTTAGAAGACCATATATTGGCGGATGATAATTCACCTTTAGTAATTACTGCCTTCCAACGGGGTAAGTGGTATTTGCAAGAAGCTGAAAGATATGCAGACATCGCTCAGTGCAGTCGCCAAATTGCTATCATGGCAGCGCCAGATGCAGGTTTTGCTGAACATCCCACTAGCCAACTGCCGAATGTCGATTTAGTCCCTTTAGATCCATCCGATCCAGTAGCTCAAGAATGGCATTTGATTATTTTGTCGCCTAAGTACACAGCAATGGTACTTTGTCAAGAGTTATCTGATGCTGATTATGGGGTAGGTGGCAGACCGGCTTCTGATGTAGAGCGTAAATTTTATGGCTTGTGGACTTTTGAGCCAGAATTAGTAAAAGAAACGGCAGAGTTAGCGATCGCCCATATTCAAAAATACAACCCAGAATTAGCAGCAAAACTCCTCATTTATGCTCAGGGAATTGAGAACACTATCGGCACTTCAGAAGACTTGAGTATAGTCGTCTCCCGCGTTGTAGATTACCTGCAAATAGGACAAGAGCAATTATCTATTCCTGCTGCCGTTCGTCAGCAAGCTTTAGATAGCAACTTGGTTTCCAACGAAATCCAGGCATTTTTGCGGATGGCACAGTTGATGGATTTGGCTGATATCACCAATCCACAAGCCGCCGCCGAAGTGGCAACCTTAGCAGAAACTTTGGCACAGCTTTTAGATTTACCCGCATGGCAGATTAAAAGATTAAAACTAGCAGGATTATTGCACCGTATAGATCCACTGCAAAAAGCAGAGAGTATTTTTACACCTGGAACTTCCACACACTACCAAGAATCAGCCCCCAGTTGTCCATTAACTTGCTCTTTAGTCCCAGGAGCGCAAGCATTACGCAAAATGTCAAGATTACGGGCAGTAGCTCAAATTATTACTCATCAAACTGAGTGGTGGGATGGGACGGGGGAACCTGCGGGTTTAGCTGGTGACGAAATTCCTCTAGAGTCGAGAATTTTGGCTTTAGTTGCAGACTTTCAGTGGCAAGTTAACCAAAAAAGAACAGCTAGTGAAAATCGGCAAGAGATATTTGTACAAGCCTTGGAAGAATGCCGACAGCAAGCAAACCGCTTTGACCCTAAACTAATAGATGCCCTGTTTTTATTAGTCATGGGCTTGCAACAAGGACTCGACCTACCCCTAATGACACCAAAAGTCAGCACAGGTATGTGGCTACTTGATTCCCGATGGGATAGCCAAAGCAAGACTAGTGAGGAGATGAGTAGTTACCCGCAATGAATATTGACGCAATTAAACTAGGACAACTCAAGCAACTGCCAGGAGCTAATTTAGAAGATGAGGAACTGTCCCAACTGGACTTAAGCCGTATCAATTTAGCTGGCGCTCACCTTGTTGGTACTAACTTTACTCGCTCTAAACTCGAAGGTGGGCATTTAGAGGGGGCAAATTTAATGGGTGCAACCCTCCAAGAAACTGACTTGCGGGCGAACCTGATGGGAGCCAATTTGATGCAGGCAGATTTAACAGGGGCAGATTTGCGGGGTAGTAATTTGCGTGGTGCGAACCTGATGGGGGCTAGACTCAGTGGTGTAGCTTTGGCTGGGGCTTTTTTGAGTGGCGCTAATTTAATGAATGTCAATTTACAAGGCGTTGATTTACGGGGCGCTGATTTACGGGGGGTTAACCTAACTGGTGCGAACCTGAAAGGCGCAGACTTAAGCCGTGCTGATTTACAAGGGGCGTTATTAAGTGAAGCGAATCTCGAAGAAGCCGACCTGCGGGGGGCGAATCTGGCGGGAGCGAACTTGACCGGGGCTAACTTACTCTGTGCAGAGTTGGCAGGGGTGAATTTCCAAGGTGTGAATATAGATAAAGCTTGTTTGGTAGGGACAATATTAGAAATTGGTAATGGGTAATGGGTAATTGGTGATTGGTTGTTACCATTACCCATTCTCACACTTGATATTATTCGTCCTCGTCTTCGTCGTCATAGCGGTCTCTGCGAGAACGGCTAGAATACTCCTCTTCATCTTCTTCGTCTTCATAACGGTCATCGCGGGAGCGGCGGACATCGCCAGAATACTCCTCTTCATCCTCTTCATCTTCATAACGGTCATTACGGGAGGGGCGATCGCTCTCTTCCCAACGTTCCCGATAACCACGATCTTCGTCTCTGGAACCGCCCATAAAATCTTTCGCTTTACGGAAAAAATCACCCACCATAATCTATCTCCTGGGGAAATTCTGTCTGAGGACGTTTAACTGTTGTATATGGTGATCTGATTTGTTATGTATTCCGTCCTACTTTTGAGAGACATTGCGATCGCTCCAAAGAAATAGGCTTGTGGTTAGTAAGCTCGGAAAATCATGTAGATTACCAAGGAAGTTTTATTTAAAAAAATACTAAATAATTTATATAAACATTTCGATATATTTAGAAATTATCACTATTTTTAACAATATAAAATTAGCGATCACTGAGAACTTTGTCTCAGTAATTTTTTCTGTCAGCTATAGTTTTTACAGGAAAATATACTTGTACCCTGTGTGCTGTTATTCACAAAAGAAGTTTCATGAATACTGTCGAATATACAGGTTTATAGTTACTACACTGATATTTATTAATACTTTTACAAATATTCAAGGAAAGGAGCTACAAATTATGTACTACCAGATATGGAATTTCTTCTTAAAAGAAGAACGGTATAATTTTTGGAAGAATGAAATAAATCTTTATAACAATCCGAATAAATTAACATGGCAGAAAGTTATTGATTTTTTTGCTTTTGTGGAGCAAAATCTACTCTTAAAAAGTCAACTAGGAGAAGTTGATACCTTAGAAGGTTTTATTAACTTAGTAGTAGATAATGGATATTGCTTAAAAGCAGAAGAAATTGCTTGGTTCCTCGTTACTAGAAAGCAGATTTGGAATTTATTTGATTTAGCGCAAACAACACCGCTACTCAAAGATCAATTACTATCAGCGAAAAATCCACAACAGTTTACTAAAGTGGCTGCTGATTATGGCTATTACTTTTCTGTAGATGAATTAGCTTGGTTGTTAACCGAAGTTAAGTCATCTCCTGAGCTAGTATCTATCAACAATAGCGTTGGGGAAATTTTAACTGTGTCCAACTATGGCAAAATCGAAATTGGATACTGGATTTGGTTAGCAGAAGAATGGGGAATTGTGCCACCATTCTGTCATCGAGTCCAACCAGGAACTTTCTTATCTCAATATATTGATAATCCTTTCTTACCAGATCGCTGTTTTTTACCCAAGAGCTACTTTAAGCAGCAACTAGTAATTAGTCATTAGTCAGTTGTCAGTTGTCAGTTGTCATTAGTCAGTTGTCACTATAATCTTTTCCGCCTGATCTCTATTCCTCTAAGTTTTCCTATTCCCCAATCCCCAATCCCCAATCCCCCACTCAGTACTAGATCGCATGATCAAATGGGATTTTGGTTAAAGAAAGTTGTACATTGCCTTCAAGAGCAACTAACCATAAGCCCTAGATATGAACTTCCGTGAAGAGTTTAAACTGCTCCTGAGAGCGCGTTATCCGTTAATTTACGTACCTACCTACGAAGAAGAACGGGTAGAAACGGCTATCCGCGAAGAAGCAGCCAATCAAGGTAATCGCCCAGTATATACTTGGGATTTTGTCGATGGTTATCAAGGTAACCCCAATGATGTGGGATTTGGGCGGCGTAATCCCCTGCAAGCTTTAGAATTTTTAGAGAAATTACCAGCCTCAGCGCCAGCAGTCATTATTTTGCGAGATTACCATCGATTTTTGGATGATGTGGCGATCGCTCGCAAACTCCGCAATCTGGCGAGACTGCTGAAGTCGCAACCGAAAAATATTGTCTTATTATCGCCACGCATCGCTATTCCTGACGATTTAACCGAAATTTTAACGGTTGTCGAGTTCCCCTTACCTAACGCCCCAGAAATTAAAGTAGAGATTGAACGTTTACTGCAAGCTACTGGTAATTCTCTCTCTAGCAAAGTTACCGATGATTTAGTGCGTTCTTGCCAAGGGCTATCGATGGAAAGGATTCGGCGGGTTTTGGCGAAAGCGATCGCTACTCATGGCGAATTGCAACCAGAAGACGTAGATTTAGTTTTGGAGGAAAAGCGCCAAACTATCCGCCAAACCCAAATCCTCGACTTTTACCCCGCCACTGAGCAGATTTCTGATATAGGGGGACTAGATAACCTCAAAGATTGGTTATTACGTCGTGGCGGTTCCTTTAGCGATCGCGCCCGCCAATATGGATTACCCCACCCACGGGGTTTATTATTAGTAGGGATTCAAGGCACTGGTAAATCTTTAACAGCAAAAGCGATCGCTCATCATTGGCACTTACCCCTACTACGCCTAGATGTCGGACGATTATTTGGCGGTTTAGTAGGAGAATCAGAATCCCGCACCAGGCAAATGATTCAGGTAGCAGAAGCCCTTGCGCCCTGTATTCTCTGGATTGATGAAATCGATAAAGCTTTTTCTGGACTGGGTAGTAAAGGTGATGCGGGAACTACTAGCCGCGTCTTCGGCACATTTATTACTTGGCTAGCTGAAAAAACCTCCCCAGTGTTCGTTGTCGCTACCGCCAACAACATCCAAGCCTTACCACCAGAAATGTTGCGGAAAGGTCGGTTTGACGAAATTTTCTTTGTTGGTTTACCCAGTCAAGAAGAAAGAAAAGCCATTTTTAATGTTCATTTATCCCGACTGCGCGCCCACAATTTGAAAAATTATGACATTGAGCGATTAGCATACGAAACACCAGATTTTTCAGGGGCAGAAATCGAGCAAACTTTAATAGAAGCAATGCACATCGGCTTTAGTCAAAACCGAGATTTCACTACCGATGATGTTTTAGAAGCTGCTAGTCAAATCATACCCCTAGCCAGAACGGCTGTAGAGCAGATTCAGGAACTACAAGAATGGGCAGCAGCAGGGAGAGCGCGTCTAGCTTCAAAACAAAGCCCCTTGAGTGACAGCTTTGGCAAGCTACGCTAACACTTCAGTGTAAGTTGCCATAATTAATTTGTGCAAAGTCAATAGTCTCAAGTCTCAAACTGTTGACTATTGACTAATGACTAATGACCATTGACTATTGACTATTGGTAATGAGGTTTTAAATTATGTTTTCCGCCTTGCTTAAGTTCATACTGGGAATATTATTAGCGATCGCAGTTTTATTAGGTAGCGGCGTTGCGGTTGGACTCTATTTCATGAATAGAACCGCCATACCGCCAACCAAGCCTATGTATGCTAATGATATTCCTGCGCTCAAAGACCCGGATAGCAAAAAGAATAAGATAGAACCTGTCTCCACACCTCAAGCTAAAATCGAAACGACTCCTACTCCCAGCCCATCCCCCACAGAAACGGAAAAGCCATTGCCAAAAGGTGCTTATAAAGGGCGTATTACATGGCCTCAAGGAGTAAGCTTGAGGGCTGAACCAACTCAAGAGGCTGAGCGAGTGGGAGGCGCTGGTTTTGACGAAAAAATTATTGTCTTAGAAGAAAACCCAGATAAACTTTGGAAAAAGGTTCGCGTTGAAAGCAGCAAAATAGAGGGCTGGACAAAAGTTGGGAATATTGAACGAGTGGATGAATAATAGTCAAGATTTAAAACATTGTGCCTACAGCACCTCATACCACAAGACGGGGATGATCTAAACCCCGTTTTCAGCTGTGGCTTGGGGCTAAGTTTGGATGTAGGCATCTTAAAACCTGATAATTGAGCATAAGAAAACTACTTTAACGCAAACTTCATTTTTTATTCAAAATCAGAGCTACTCTGCGCTTACTTTAGCGTTACTCTACGTTTCAAAACCTTACATAATTTATCACTTTAATAAAGATAAATTTAGGACTTATACAGTTCCTTGATGAAGATGCACTTTATTCTGTACTTTAGAGACGTTGCATACAAAGTCTCTACATCATTGATTTGGCGCAACTTCATAGAGAATTGCTATTACGCACCCAGATTTTCTGTTGAGACCGGGTATAAGGGTTTCAAACATTTATACCCATAAACCCCTACACCCCTACACCCTTCTCCAAACTCTTGATCTTTTGTTTTCATGCGTGAGTCCTAAAATTGATAAGTTTCTCAAAGACTCGAAAGCCCATCTACAGTTATTAAAGCTACATTCTCAGCACGATAGCGACACTGATGAAATACCGTAATGTACCAATAACACTGATAACGTGGTATATTTTTCCATATAAAATTAAGTGCAAACATAGTAAATCTATATAGATTCAAACCAATAATTGTGCCTTAAGTTCACACATTATTAAGTAACTTTGCTGAACCACCGGAAAATGAGCTGATTGTTGTGATTTTAATCTAGACAAGAACCTTTGTCAGGGAATCCTTCTACCACGAAAAAGCAAGACATCTATGGACACCATCAGTTATTCCCATCTTGCCTCTATTTATGAGGCATCGGAAGATATAGAATTTATTCCCATAAAAGTTAATCTAAAATTTTGGCAATGGCCAAAGTTTTCTAGTAGTGCAGCAATTAGGCTGTTATCTGTAGCCCTGAGTATAAGCATCTTGAGTCTGGCTGGAGAAGCTTTAGCATTACAAAAAGTAGGCAGTACTGGTTCAGAAGTTGCTGAAATCCAAAGATGTTTAAAAAAATTAGGCTTTTTCAATGGCCCCGTGAATGGCAGATTTGCTAGCATCACCCGTAGTGGTGTGATTGGTTTTCAACGCGCTAATAAACTCGCGACTGATGGTGTTGTGGGTGGTGGAACACAAAGAGCTTTACAAAGAGCGTGTCGTAGTGCGACTCCAGGCGCTATCAGCCGTGGTGATTTGCGGCTAGGTAGCAGAGGCGCAGCAGTTTCTCAACTACAACAGAATTTGCGGCGGTTGCGTTACTTTAACGGCCCCAACACTGGCTATTTTGGCTCAGAAACTCAGCAAGCAGTTATCAGGTTTCAACGCGCCAATCGCATAGGTGCTGATGGTATTGTTGGTAGTCAAACTGCACAAGCTATCAGAAATGCAGCAACTGGTAGCGTAAGTGTGGAATCTCCAGTACTTTCGGAAGGTAGTACCGGTCAAGCTGTCACTAGACTGCAAGAGCGTTTACGTCAATTGGGTTATTTCAGCCCTAATCCTACAGGCAATTTTCGCAGTATCACTAGAGATGCGGTCATGGCCTTTCAACGCAATGCCGGTTTACCTATTACCGGAGTTGTCAATCAACAAACGTGGAATGCTTTAGGTGGTGTTGCTCAAGTTCCCAATAGACCGGGTTTATCTACTCCACAGGTGAGAGATTTGCAGCAACGTCTACGGGATTTGGGTTATTTTAATGGCAATCCCACTGGCTCTATTGGTGTAATGACAAGGGATGCAATTGTCCGATTTCAGCGTGACTATCGACTCACAGCCGATGGCATTGCTGATGTGCAGATCCTACAGGCAGTCAGCCGAGTCTGGGAAGACAGATATGCCAACCAGCCTAATAGAAATTTACTCACTGTAGGCGATCGCGGCAACAATGTGAGAGCAGTCCAACAGCGTTTAACTCAGCTAGGCTTTTTTACTGGCAGTCTCGATGGTTATTTTGATGAATACACCAGAGCATCTGTAGCCTCATTCCAGCAATATTATCAACTGAATCCTACTGGTAACGTAGATTCGCAAACTTGGCAAGCGCTCAACATCAATGGTTCACCCATCGCAGAGATTTCTTACAATTCTGGTAATAATCGCTATGTGGTCATAGTACCGATTAGTAATGGCGGGACTCTCAACCAAGTGCGCCGTTACGTACCTAGTGCTTACACATCTAAATCCAATTTAGGAACTTTTGTCAATGCTGGAACCTATAGCGATCGCTCTTCCGCAGAACAAATGTCTAGGATGTTGCGTTCTAATGGTTTAGACGCAAGAGTACAGTATTTTTAATAGTTGAAGGCTGACAGTTAACCGTCAGCCTTCAATAAATTATATGACTATGTAAGGGACTTCCAGATAAAAAAATGTCCAAAATGTAGGGTGCGTCAGTGCGAGAAAACCTAGCTGTACCAAGAAATTATTCATACTGACGCACCCTACTAACCGTCAATTTGGAATAATTTATTTTTTGGTCTTCCCTAATTTAAAAGCGTAATAGCTGATCAACATTCACGAGTTTAATCTCATTCGTCTTCAGGACTTGTTTTTAGGGACGACTATCTAACTTTGCTGTTGCCAGCACCAATTAAAAAGTACGCCACCTACTAATAATTTCACCACCTCTAGTATAAAGTAACCACCGTGGAGTAAATTCATCGTTGCTGGAATAGCAGATTCTGTGGCAAATAGATTGAGATTAACTCCAATAGCCGACATTTGCGGAGTAAAAAAATAAGTATTGAGGAGAGCGATCGCCAACAGCATAACGGCGATAACTGTCATATTCACTTTCCCTTGTGTGTGAGTTTTACTCCAAACCAGTATGCCAGTTAATACTACAGCCGCAGATAACAATTCTAAGCGATTAAAAATCCAAAAAATTGCATACCCTGCTGTAGTAAAACCCTCTTGCAACATCATCCCTGAAAGGTAAAGACTAGGCATAATTACCCAATCCAAAACTAGGCTAGCACTCAGCCAGAAGCCGAGAGCAAACAAGGTAGCAGTTTGCCAACTCGGATGCTTGAATTCAACTTTAGAAATAGCATTCATAAGAATAATTGCTGGGTTTGTATGTTTAGTTTCTAACTTTCATAGTAACTCTGACAATAGATATCAATTATCTTTTACAAATCATTTGTATTTTTAAGTAATAATAGTTATCTTAGTGATTTATCAATAATAAATATTAAGTTTATGGGCTAATTATTTAGCGATTGAGCAAGTATAATTACTATCTAATTGGTCAAATAAGCTGAGTTATGGCCTTTAAAGTATTATTGGGTACAGCGATCGCCGGTTTAGCAATACTCAATGGATCTACCATCTCACCGAGTCAAGCAATTCAGTTGCAAGATGGTACAGTCTATTTTGTCCAACCACCACGCCTTGTAGAAGCAGTAACCACATACAGCCAGGTCAATTTCTGGGGCGCAACATATTATTTCACCGTCCACTTGCCAGAAAACGCTAGCGAACCCTTACAACAAGTCATAATTAACCAGCATGAAGGAGTGGATGACATTCACTTCGACCTAAAAAACAGTTTTGCTTTTGAAGGTACACACTCCCGTAAAGGCAAGAGAATTGGATTAAAAGATGCGACTGATAATCGTCAAACCAGAACAGTATCCATCATATTTGACCCTCCAGTATCTCCAGGTAAAACCATCACAATCGGCTTGAAACCTTGGCAAAATCCAACTGTCTCAGGAGTATATCTATTTGGGATTACAGCTTTTCCTCCAGGAGAAAAAACTCACAGCCAATTCCTCGGTTTTGGTAGATTGCATTTTTACAACGACAGTAGCGGCCATTTCCCTTTTTGGTAAGTAAGGGTATAGGGGTATAGGGGTATAGGGGTGTAAGGGTTTCAAACATTCATAATCCTGTATCCCTTTCTTTTCCTTGCACCCAATCCCCAATCCCCAAAATCCATAACTAAAAAAAAGCTCTTGTTATTACACAAGAGCCTAAAAAGCGTTTGATTGTCAGTGATGAAATAAAATTTGCAACTTAGTCGAGGTCGCCCATAGACATTGCTGGTTCATTCTCACGGTCAATACCCTTCTCGAAACCGCCAGCCGCAGCGCGAGCGCGTCCAGCGTGCCACAAGTGACCAATTAAGAAGAAGAAGCCTAACACAAAGTGAGAAGTAGCCAACCACGCACGAGGAGATACGTAGTTGAAAGAGTTAATTTCTGTAGCCACACCGCCCACAGAGTTCAAAGAACCTAGAGGAGCGTGAGTCATGTATTCAGCCGCGCGACGTGCTTGCCAAGGCTGAATATCATTCTTGATTTTATCTAGGTCAAGACCGTTAGGACCACGTAGAGGCTCTAACCAAGGGCCTTGGAAGTCCCAGAAGCGCATGGTTTCACCACCAAAGATGATTTCACCAGAAGGAGAGCGCATCAAGTATTTACCCAAACCTGTAGGGCCTTGGGCAGAACCAACATTAGCACCTAAGCGTTGGTCACGAACCAAGAAGGTTAAAGCTTGAGCTTGAGAAGCTTCAGGACCAGTTGGGCCGAAGAATTCGCTGGGGTAAACAGTGTTGTTGTACCAAACCATACAGGAAGCGATAAAGCCCATTAAGGACAAAGCGCCTAAGCTGTAGGAAAGATATGCTTCACCAGACCAGATAAACGCACGACGCGCCCAACCAAAAGGCTTGGTGAAGATGTGCCAAATACCACCAGAAATACAAATTAAAGCGATCCAGATGTGTCCGCCAATGACATCTTCCATGTTATTCACGCTAACAATCCAACCTTCGCCACCGAAGGGAGATTTAAGCAAATAACCGAAGATCACAGCTGGGTTCAGTGTGGGATTAGTAATTACACGTACATCACCACCACCAGGGGCCCAGGTGTCATAGACACCACCAAAGAACATTGCTTTCAATACCAACAGCAACGCACCACATCCCAGGATGATCAGGTGGAAGCCGATGATATTGGTCATCTTGTTCTTATCTTTCCAGTCATAACCAAAGAAAGAGGAGTACTCTTCTAAGGTTTCTGGACCACGGACGGCGTGGTAAATACCGCCAAAGCCTAATACGGCAGAAGAAATCAGGTGGAGTACACCAACAACAAAGTAGGGGAAGGTGTCGATAACTTCACCACCAACGCCAACGCCCCAACCAAGGGTAGCGACGTGAGGTAACAGGATTAAACCCTGCTCGTACATCGGTTTTTCTGGAATGAAGTGAGCGACTTCAAATAAGGTCATCGCTCCGGCCCAGAACACAATCAAGCCAGCGTGGGCAACGTGAGCGCCCAGCAGTTTACCGGATAAGTTGATTAGGCGCGCATTACCAGACCACCAAGCAAAACCGGATGATTCTTGGTCGCGTCCGCCGCCTAAGGTATTAGAGAGCGTTACCACGTGGTAGTACCTCTTCGGGGAATACAAATTTTTCGTGAGGCTGATCTTGAGGAGCCATCCAAGCGCGGATACCCTCGTTCAGCAAAATGTTCTTGGTATAGAAGGTTTCAAATTCTGGGTCTTCTGCTGCCCGTAATTCTTGGGAAACGAAGTCATAAGCCCGCAGGTTCAATGCTAAACCAACGATGCCTACCGCACTCATCCACAACCCAGTTACGGGTACGAACAACATGAAGAAGTGCAACCAGCGTTTGTTGGAGAAAGCAATCCCGAATATCTGTGACCAGAATCGGTTCGCTGTCACCATTGAATAGGTTTCTTCTGATTGGGTGGGGTTGAAGGCGCGGAAGGTGTTTGCGCCTTCGCCGTCTTCAAATAGGGTGTTTTCTACTGTTGCACCGTGGATGGCACACAGTAATGCTCCACCGAGTACACCTGCTACTCCCATCATGTGGAAGGGGTTTAGTGTCCAGTTGTGGAACCCTTGCAGGAATAACAAGAATCTGAAGATTGCTGCTACTCCGAAGCTTGGTGCGAAGAACCAAGATGATTGTCCCAATGGGTACATCAGGAATACGCTGACGAATACCGCTATGGGTGCTGAAAATGCTAGTGCGTTGTAGGGTCTGATTCCTACTAGTCTGGCAATTTCAAATTGACGTAGCATGAATCCGATCAAGCCGAAGGCTCCGTGTAAGGCTACGAATGGCCATAACCCTCCTAGCTGACACCAACGGGTAAAGTCCCCTTGGGCTTCTGGTCCCCACAACAACAACAGGGAGTGTCCCATGCTGTCTGCTGGGCTTGATACTGCTACTGTCAGGAAGTTTGCTCCTTCCAGGTAGGATGATGCTAGTCCGTGGGTGTACCACGATGTGACAAATGTTGTACCGGTTAGCCAACCGCCTAGTGCTAGGAAGGCGCAAGGAAATAATAATATCCCTGACCAACCTACGAATACGAAGCGATCGCGCTTTAACCAGTCGTCTAGTACGTCAAACCACCCTCTACTGGGGGCCCTTCCTACTGCGATGGTCATTTAACTAAAATCCTCTTTTACTAAAAATTGCAACGTCTTTAAGCAGCGCTTTGGCTGGTTTTCCCAACTTCTGGCAACTACCGCGAGGAAATAACGTTTTTTTTGACATTCTCAGTTGTCTTAAAACTTCTGAGTTCCTGAGAGGCTACCAATTAGTTAAATTGGCTTTTCTCAGAGATATGTCTTTACACGCACCATCAGCTAGTCACCTAGCTTGTGGTAACTTAATGATTCTTAACTTACCATATTAGTCCGGCTTTTGCTTAATCCATCTAATGTGAATCAACCATGAAACACGAACCTATTAAATACTATGAATATCAGAAATTTTACAATCTGACACAACTTTTCTCAGAAATCTTGACATTGGATGAGTGACGGCTGACAGTTAACCTTTAACTTTTAACCCTTAACTAACTAATTCTTGAGCTTGCAAGACATCCTGTTCAGGTGGCAGACTCTTAAAAGGGAAGAACTCACAGGCCAAGATATTTCCATGACGGCATCAACAACAATTAACAAAGGTGATTCACCTAACGGTGACAGTTCCGCTTCCAGCGTCCTCCATCAAAAAGTTCTCGGTTCTCGTCGGTTCAGTAACTACTGGTGGGCAAGTATTGTGACGTTGGGAGCATCGGGCTTTCTTTTGGCAGGCATATCCAGTTACTTAAAAGTTAATTTACTCATAGTTACCGACCCAACTCAACTGATATTTGTACCTCAAGGTTTGGTAATGGGTCTATATGGTACTGCTGGCTTGCTTTTAGCGTCGTATTTGTGGCTAGCTATCCTCTGGGACTTAGGCGGCGGCTACAACGATTTCAATCGAGAAACTGGGAATATTAAAATATTTCGTTGGGGATTTCCTGGTAAAAACCGTAAGATTGAAATTGGCAGCCGTATACAAGATATACAGTCTGTACGTATAGACATCAAGGAAGGCTTGAACCCCCGCCGCGCCCTATATCTCCGTGTTAAAGGTCGTCGAGATATACCGTTGACTAGAGTTGGTCAACCTTTATCTTTGGCAGAATTAGAAACTCAAGGCGCTCAGTTAGCCCGCTTTTTAGGAGTACCTTTGGAAGGTCTTTAAGGGTAATGATTGGATGTAGCTTTAGCTTTCCGAAGCTTGGTAGATGAAGAAACAGGGGAGCAAGGGGAAAACTTAGAGAAAGGTTTCCTCCTGTCTTCCTACATCCTGTTCCCTCGGCCCATTCCTCTAGTTAATTATTTATCTTGAATTTTGAATTTTGAATTTTGAATTGTTGATAGAGGCTAATATACATTGGTTGAGCCAGTAACTGACAATGCGGTTAAAATTTTCACAATTCTTGGTTGCATTTTTGATAATCGGCTCCCTGATTTTGGGAGGTTGTTCTGCCCAGGAGGTTAGCCTTAACTCTTCTCCAGGGTCTACAGCAGTTGAGACAACCACCACTACTGCTGAAGCAACATCTGTGTCTGAAACAAATAGTGAGAGTAATTCGGGAATGACAAATTCTTTACCACGCCTCGAAGGCAAAGCTACTGTGGTAATTACAGTTAAAGGGTCGCCAATTACTGTCGAGGTAGACGGTACAAATGCCCCCATCACAGCTGGCAATTTCATTGATTTAGTTCAAAAAGGTGTTTACGATAACACAGTTTTCCACCGAGTTGTCCGTCAGCCTCAACCCTTTGTAGTGCAAGGCGGCGATCCTCAAAGTAAAGACCCAAAAAGTTCCCAACAACTCTGGGGAACTGGTGGCTACATTGACCCAAAAACAGGCACTGAACGCCGCATTCCCTTGGAAATTAAACCCAAAGGAGAGGCAGAACCACTTTATGGCAAAACTTTCGAGTCTGCTAGAGTGACGGTAGCACCTGAGTTACAGCATAAACAAGGGGCGGTCGCAATGGCGCGATCGCAACAACCAGATTCGGCATCTTCACAGTTTTATTTTGCTCTAGCTGATTTGGGATTCCTCGACGGTAACTATGCTGTATTTGGTCAAGTTACTCAAGGCTTTGACGTAGTGAACAAAATTCAGCAAGGCGATCGCATCGATTCAGCTAAAGTTACTCAAGGTGCAGAGAACTTGAAAGTTCCTCAATAGGTTTGGGGATTAGGGATTGGGTACTAGTGATGGGGAGTAGAGTAATCATTGTCCTTCTCTTTAGTCCCTCATCTCTAATCCAAAATCTCACATGATGGAAGTTGTTATCACTGGTATTGGGCTAGTTTCAGCCTTGGGTACGAGCCTAGAGGAGAGTTGGCAAAGTTTAATTGCAGGTAAGTCTGGAATAACATGGCATCAACCATTTCCAGAGTTACCGCCTCTACCTCTAGGCTTAATTTGTCAACAGCCGACTAGTTTGGCAAGCTTGACTCAGGTGGTGGTGGATGCGGCAATTAAAGATGCTGGGTTAGTACCACCTTTAACTGATTGTGCTGTAGTTATCGGCTCTAGTCGCGGTTATCAAGCATCCTGGGAAAAACTAGCACAGCAAATATATGCTGGTGATAATTCATTTGATAACGCAGAAAGATTAGAGGATTGGTTAGATACTTTACCCCACATGAACGCGATGGCTACCGCCAGACAAATTGGGGCTACAGGGGCAGTTACAGCACCGATGGCGGCTTGTGCTACCGGAATTTGGGCGATCGCTCAAGCCGCAATTCTCATCCAAACAGGGCAATATCAACGCGTCATTGCTGGAGCTACAGAAGCAGCAATTACACCCTTAACTTTGTCAGGGTTTCAACAAATGGGAGCTTTAGCCAAAACCGGAGCTTACCCTTTTGATTTGCAGCGTGAAGGTTTAGTTTTAGGTGAAGGGGCTGCTGTATTTGTCTTGGAATCCAGACAATTAGCTGAAAAACGCCAAGCCAGGATTTATGGTCAAATTTTGGGTTTTGGCTTGACAAATGATGCCTACCATAGTAACCAATTAGATCCTGAGGGTAAGGGTGCGATCGCAGCCATTGAGCAATGTTTAGTGCGGAGTCAGCTAACACCGACTGATATTGATTACATTCATGCTCATGGTACGGCTACTCAGCTGAATGACCGAATAGAAAGTCAAGTAATTAAACATTTATTTCCCCCAAAAGTAGCAGTTAGTTCTACCAAAGGCAGTACAGGCCACACTTTAGGCGCATCAGGCGTGTTAGGAGTGGCGTTTTCACTTCTAGCTTTAGAGCAAAAAATATTACCTCCCTGTGTGGGATTACAGGAACCAGAATTCGATTTGAATATAGTAAAAACAGCACAACACAGCCAAATTCAACAGGTTTTGTGTCTGAGTTTTGGCTTTGGTGGACAGAATGCCGCCATAGCTTTAGGAAGAGGAAACGATCATTGGGGTTAGGTTCTAGAGGTGAGACTACAAGGAATTTCCCACAAAAATTTTGCTTTTTCCCCAGTCTCCAGTCCCTAATCCCCAATCCCTACATTTCAGAAACGGATATGATAGAAAAGTCGATAAAACTTAAAGAATATTCATCAAATGCTGATTGACTCCTCTGGCTTGTCCAAGGTCAAAGACTCAGTAAGAAAACAAATTTTCTTCGGTAATGAACCTAGTGCCGAATTAATTGCCATCCTTAGCGTCTATTTTGTCCAAGGGATTTTAGGCCTGGCGCGTCTAGCCGTCAGCTTTTTTCTCAAAGATGAATTGTTGTTAAGTCCTGTTCAGGTATCGGCATTAATGGGAATTGTGGCCTTACCTTGGATGGTTAAGCCATTATTTGGCTTTGTTTCAGACGGCTTACCGATATTCGGCTACCGTCGCCGACCATACCTAGTGTTATCAGGAATACTGGGAGCAATTTCTTGGATCAGTTTGGCCACAATAGTTCATACTAGCTGGGCAGCTACCGTAGCGATCGCCCTTGGTTCTCTATCTGTCGCTGTGAGTGATGTGATAGTTGACTCCCTGGTTGTGGAACGCGCCAGAGAAGAATCAGTGTCTCATGTTGGTTCACTACAAGCACTATGTTGGGGAGCTTCTGCCTTTGGCGGTTTGATTACTGCCTACTTTAGTGGGTTGCTACTGGAGCATTTCACTACCCGTACCGTATTTCTGATTACAGCCTCATTTCCTCTCATTGTCTCAGGGGTCGCTTGGTTGATTGCTGAGTCTCCTGTTAGTAAAGACGGGAGTGATAATACTAACCTCCTCAGTGTCAAGCACCAACTACAGCAACTACGCCAAGCATTCACGCAAAAAAGTATCTGGCTGCCCACCGCCTTCGTGTTTATTTGGCAAGCCACCCCAACTGCTGACTCAGCCTTTTTCTTCTTCAGTACCAATGAACTCCACTTTGAACCAGAGTTTCTAGGGCGAGTGCGTTTAGTGACGAGTCTGGCATCTTTAATTGGTGTTTGGATTTTTCAACGTTTCTTAAAAAGTGTCTCCTTCCGGCTAATTTTTGGTTGGAGTACGGTCATTTCCGCAGTTTTGGGTATGACCATGCTATTGCTAGTGACCCACACAAATCGGGCTTTGGGTATAGATGACCGTTGGTTTAGTTTGGGTGATAGCCTCATTCTCACAGTGATGGGACAAATTGCCTATATGCCAGTTTTGGTACTTTCTGCCAGACTTTGCCCCCCTGGTGTAGAAGCCACATTATTTGCCTTATTGATGTCAGTCTTTAATTTAGCCGGCATGGTTTCTTACGAAGTGGGAGCTATCATCATGCACTGGCTAGGAATTACTGAAACTAACTTTGATTTACTTTGGCTTTTGGTATTAATCACTAACTTGAGTACACTATTGCCATTGCCGTTTCTCAACTGGCTACCAGCCGATGATGCAGAAATAGAAACCCAGGCATTAGCACCAGCTTCAGCTAATAGTCAAGTGTCTAATTTAGTTCCTGAATTAAGGTTGCGAGAAGCAGAACCCAGAACCGAAAATAGTTGAATAAAGCCACGCAAAATAATCCTTTATCGTAAATAAAAGGGTTTAAGACTCCTACGTCTATAAGTCAATACGGTTCAGTTAAGAGAATAGTAATTTGGGTGGAGCGATAGCAGAACCCAACAAAGTCTTGAGAATGTTGGGTTCCGTTCCTCCACCTAACCTAAACCAGTCTAAGTTGTTGCCTTAACTGAACTGTATTGGTCTATAAGTAGTATACAGTTGGGGTTTAAATCCCCAACTGAAAATGTTTTGAATTTTAAATTTTGAATTTTGAATTATTAATATGCAGAGTTACAAATATCAACAAAAAGAAACTTCAGAAAAATCATATACTCGTGAAGACTGGCAGGGAGGATATAAATCTCTAACACAAGAGTTTGATTATTGGATTGATGATGTAGAAGGGAAAATTCCTCCCGAACTGCAAGGTACATTGTTTAGAAACGGGCCAGGATTACTAGATATAAAAGGACAAAGTATTCATCACCCCTTTGACGGCGATGGCATGATTAGCCGTATTAGCTTTGTCAATGGTCGCGCTCATTACCGTAATAGTTTCGTCAAAACAGCAGGGTATTTGGCAGAAAAAAATGCTGGTAAAATTCTGCATCGGGGAGTTTTCGGGACTCAAAAACCTGGTGGTTGGTTAGCTAATATATTCGATTTCAAGCTGAAGAATATTGCTAACACTAATGTTATCTATTGGGGTAATAAACTTTTAGCATTGTGGGAGGCGGCGGAACCCCATCGCCTCGATCCCAAAACGTTAGAGACATTGGGTAAAGAATATTTTGATGATGTTTTGTCAGTGGGTGAAGCTTTTAGCGCTCATCCCCGATTTGACCCCAGTTGTGAGCAGGATAACGGCGCACCTTGCCTAGTCAATTTTTCAGTTAAACCCGGCTTATCTACGACAATTACGATTTTTGAGTTAAATCTAGCAGGCGAAGTTGTCAGAAAGCACGCTCACAATGTACCTGGGTTTTGTTTTATTCACGATTTTGTAATTACACCTAATCACTGCATCTTCTTTCAAAATCCTGTTAGCTTTAACCCGATACCTTTCGTTTTAGGATTACGTGGCGCTGGGGAATGTATTCAAGTACAACCAAATCAGCCAACGCGGATTATTATCATTCCTCGCTTTCCTCAGTCAGGACAAGCAGAAATCAAAACTTTAGAAGTGCGTTCAGGTTTTATTTTCCATCACGTTAATGCTTTTGGTGTGGGAGATGAAATTCTTGTAGACTCAATTTGTTATGACTCTCTACCAGAAGTAGAGCCAGAAAGTGATTTTCGCCAAGTGGATTTTGAGGCGATCGCACCTGGTCAACTATGGCGTTTTTACCTTAATCTCAAGGATGGGACAGTACAAAAAAAATTAATTGAATCTCGTTGTTGTGAGTTTCCCGCAATTCATCCCCGTAATGTAGGGCGTTCTTATCGATACTTGTATATGGGTGCGGCTCATAGGGAAAGTGGTAATGCACCATTGCAAGCATTATTTAAAATAGATTTAGAGTCTGGAGAAAAACAGATATGGAGTGCAGCACCTCGCGGTTTTACGGGTGAGCCGATTTTTGTTCCTCGTCCAGGCTCAGAAAAAGAGGATGATGGTTGGGTACTGGCTTTAGTTTATGATGCGGCTCATCACCGTTCAGATGTGGTAATTTTAGATGCTAGTGATTTTACTAAAGGGGCGATCGCTAGGCTACATCTCCAGCATCATGTACCCTATGGTCTTCACGGCAACTTTACTCCCCAGGTATTTGTATAAACTAGTACTGCAAAGTGAGTGAAAATGTTACTAAGTTTAAGCACATGGCAGGAAGTTGAAACCTACTTGCAAAAATCCACAGGGATTATTCTCCCGATTGGTTCGACTGAACAGCATGGGCCGACGGGATTAATTGGTACAGATGCGATTTGTGCAGAAGCGATCGCTCGTGGTGTGGGTGAAGCAACTGGGGCGATCGTTGCGCCTACAATCAATGTGGGGATGGCTCTACACCATGCAGCTTTTCCCGGTACGATTAGTTTGCGTCCCAGTACTTTGATTCTACTTGTGCGGGACTATGTAACCAGTCTGGCCAAGGCTGGTTTCACAAAGTTTTACTTTATTAACGGACATGGTGGTAATATCGCCACCCTCAAAGCCGCATTTTCGGAAACATACGTATATTTGGAAGACTTGCAGATTCCCTCAGCCCATAAAGTACAATGTCAAGTCGCTAACTGGTTTATGTGCGGTTCTGTGTACCAGCTTGCCAAAGAATTGTATGGTGATCAAGAAGGTTCTCATGCTACCCCTAGTGAAGTAGCCGTAACTCAATATGTCTACCCAGAAGCGATTAAGCAAGCACCGCTTTCACCAGAAGTAGCCAGAGGATATAGAATTTACAGTGCTACCGATTTTCGCCAACATTACCCAGATGGAAGGATGGGTTCTAATCCCGCTTTAGCAACACCAGAACATGGTAAGCAATTTTATGATTTAGCCGTCAAAGAATTGAGTAATGGGTATTTAGAATTTTTGAATGTTGATACCGTTTCTTAATGAAGATTTGCTTTATTCTGGACTGTAGAGACGTTGCATGCAAAGTCTCTACATCATTTATTGACACTCACCGCATCCTTGACAAGATGACCATCTTCCATGTACACAATGCGATCTGCTATGTCTAGAATGCGGTTGTCGTGGGTGACTAGCAAAATTGTACAATGATGCTCTTTGGCTAGTTTTTGCATTAATTCTACGACATCCCGCCCTGATTGTTTATCGAGGGCTGCGGTTGGTTCATCGGCCAAGACTATTTTAGGCTGACTGACTAAAGCACGGGCGATCGCCACTCTTTGTTTTTGTCCTCCCGATAAGTTATCTGGGTAATAATTCAGCCGATTTCCTAAGCCGACTTCCTCTAACATTTCTGTTGAGCGAGTTAGCATTTCTTGGGTGGGAATTCCTGGTTGCAATTCCAAACCCATACGCACATTTTGCAGTGCTGTTAGGCTACCGTGTAGGTTATGCGCTTGGAATATATAACCATTGTTGCGTCTTGCTTGAGTTAATTGTTTACTACTAGCACCGCAGAGTTCACTACCTAAAATCCGCAAATTACCAGACTGGGCGGAACGCAAACCACCAACTAAAGTTAGTAGGGTAGTTTTTCCAGAACCGGAAGGCCCTGTCATAATCACAATTTCGCCTGCATTAATTTCGAGGTTGATATTAAATAAAACCTGTTTGCGGAGTTGTCCACTACCAAAGTAATGGTCAAGATTTTGAATAGAAATCACAGGTTCTGAAGTGTTAACGGTTTGCATAAGTTGTCTCAAAACATATCGGCTGGGTCAGCAGATTGTAATCTACGTGTGGCTATAGCCCCGGAAAAGATACACATGATTATGGTTAATAATAAGACTAATAAGGCTCTAACTGCTGTCATGAATATGGGTAAATTTGTGGCATTTGCGGCTAATCGATAAAGCCCCAAGGGAACTATAAACCCTGGAATAAAACCCAAGACTGCTAAAATTAAAGCCTCTTCAAAAATTACGCCTAATAAATAAGAATTGCCATATCCCATCGCTTTAAATGTGGCATATTCTTTGAGGTGGGCATTTACGTCAGTGGAAAGTACTTGATAAACAATAATCACACCAACCATAAATCCCATTGATACGCCTAAACTGAAAATGAAGCCGATAGGGCTGCTTGTTTTCCAGTAGTCTTCCTCCATTTTGACGTATTCAGCACGAGTCAATACTTTGACATCATCATTTGGGAGGTAAGACTTGAGTGCTTCGGCTACTTGTTTTGGATCATAACCGGGTTGAACATTAACTAAGCCTAGATTGATACTTCCTGCTAGTCTGCGAGGAAACAAACGTAGGAAGTTTTCATCACTAGAAATTAAAGTACCGTCAGCACCAAAGGAAGCACCTAGTTTAAATGTCCCACTAATCGAAATAGTTCTTTTATCTACTTCTGTAGTGACACTTTCCCCCGCACTAATCTGACTAAAAACTTTGTTGTATTCACCCCTAGCTGCGCGGTCAAAAATGAAGTTATCTGGTAACTTAATCTTATCTAGCTGATTGTTAACTTCTGGGATATTCAAAGCAGGTTGCTCAGGATTAAACCCAATTGCTTGTACTGAAGTTTTACGGCGAGTTTGGGGATTTTTCCAGGTGACTAAACCGATATACATGGCTTCTGCTGACTTCACGCCGGGAACATCCGCAGCTTGCAACAGCCGCCGCCGGGAGAAGGTAGCCAAGTTCTGCATATTTCGGCTTTGAGGACTGATTAAAACGATGTCTGCAAGCACTGCCCGATTGAGGCGGGTGTTACTGTCATACAAGGCATTTTGAAAGCCCAACTGCATGAACATGAGGACATCGGCAAAGGCGATACCAGATAAAGCGACCAAGAGGCGGCTTTTATAATGACTCAGTTGTAGCCACCCCAAAGGCGTGCGTCGTTGTAGTTCTTGAATGAATCCAGTCATATTTAGTTATTAGTCAATAGTCAATAGTCATTAGTCATTAGTCATTAGTCGTTGGTCAACAGCCTTATAGTTCAATTACTGCTGTGACTTGTAAGTTAGTGAATTTGGCAGCTTTTTGGCTTGAGGCTTCATCTAGTTGCACATGAACTTCTACGACGCGTGAATCAATATTTTCACTGGGGTCGCTGTTGATAATGTTCTGACGTTGGACTTTCCAGCCAATTTGGTCTACTGTACCTCGCAATTTGCCTGAGAGAGATTTACTTGATATCTCCACTTTTTGTCCTGTGCGGACTTTGTTGACATCGCTTTGGTAAACTTCGACAACTGCATACATCTGGTCGATTCGCCCAATTTCGACGATGCCATCAGTGGATACAACTTCGCCAGCATGGGTATAAATGTCAAATATCACGCCATCTTGGGGCGATCGCACATAAACTTGATCTAAGTTAGCCTTTGCCTGTTTTGCTGCTGCTAAAGCGCGGTCTACCTCTACCTTGGCTGCTTGTATATCTATGGGGCGCACTTCCGCAATTTTATTTAAGGTGGCGGCGGCGGCACTGATTTGTTTGCTACCTGTGGCCTTGATTCGAGATAGGGCTGTTTTCGCTTCGCTGATTTGCTTGCGTCCAGTAGTATCAATTCTTTGTAGGTTGGCTTGCGCTTCACTTAACTGCTGGGTGATGGTATCTAGACTCAAACGCTTACTATCATAAGAAGATTGGGAAATTGCGCCGTCAGCATAAAGCTTTTGATAGCGTTCCCACTCACTTTGAGCGTTTTTCAGTTCTGCGTCTAATCTCTTAACCGTCGCTTGTTGGGCTGATTTCTCACCTTGCCATTGGGCTTCTAATCTGGCTACGGTTTCTTGTTGTTCTCTCTCATCACCTGTTGTCTGTGCCTGGACACGGGCAATTTCGGCTCTCTGGGCTTCTATCTCCCCAACTTTTGCCCCTTCTCGGATTTTCTCTAAGTTGACTTGGGCGACTTTCACCGCTTCTTGGGCTTCTTGGTAAGCTGCCTCTAGGCGATCGCGGTTATCTAAAATAGCAATTACTTGTCCAGCTTTTACCTTATCCCCTTCTTTAACTAACAGTTTCTCTACTCGACTTCCTTGTCCAGGTGATGAAGGTGCGGAAAGTTTAATGACTTCACCCTTTGGTTCTAGTCTGCCCAATGCTGTTACCGTTTTTATCTGCGGTGTGCTGACTTGGGGAGTTAGAGTTACAGGAGATGGCTGTGCTTGAGTTTGGAGTGAACTATAACCCTTTACGCCAGCGATCGCCAAACCTGTGGCTGTCGCCAAAATGAGCAATTGTCGGGAGTTACGCTTGAAGAATATGGAACCTTGATCTGCTACCTCGCGTACCATAAGCCCCTCTTTTGTTTAGGACGCTAAATAAACTGTTTAGTTTAGTAATCTACAATTAAACTAAACCGTACATTACAATATTGTCAAGGGTTTATGGGCAGAAAATGAATCATTACCGCAGGAATCTCCACAATTAGGTTCACTTATCGATCTAAGCTAGTTTATTTAGCGAAAATATAAAAATATGAGTAAGAAAAAGGCACATATAGAAACTAATCATGCCGACCGCTTGCCGTCAGCAGAAAAGGTTGATGCAATTCTCAACGGTGCGATGCAAGAATTTTTGACCCACGGATATGCAGCCACAACAATGGATAGAGTGACAGCCGCAGCCGGAGTCTCGAAAACCACTGTCTACAGCTACTTTCAAGACAAAGAAGGATTATTTGCTGCTTTGATTGAAAAACTAGCCCAGGAAAAATGTTTTTTAATGCACAATCCTGAGCTTTTGCAAGGAGAACCCCATATTGTTCTACGCCGTTTAGCAACAAATATTTTCAATCAAGTAGAGCAAGAACCAGAGTTTTTGAGTTTAGTCAGGCTAATTATCGGCGAATCTGGGCGGTTTCCATCCTTAGCAAAAACCTTTGTCTGCAACATAGATAAACAAGCTCTACAGAGGCTAAGTGAATATTTTACAGAGCATTCAGAACTAAAATTACCTGATCCAGAGGTAGCAGCACGTATTTTTCTTGGTACAGTAGTACATTTTATAATTCTTCAATATATGCTCCATAGTCAGGATATCTTGCCAATGGAGAGCGATCGCCTGATTGACAATCTGATTAATTTAATCACTATTAATCTTTCTCAAAATACTTCTACTAATCAGTATTCTGGTACAAGGCAGAAATCCCCAAGGCGCAGGCGTACAGCTTCGGGTAAATTCCAGATGGACTACGCTTCAGAACCCAAACAGTTAAGGTCTATAAGATTGACGAATACAGCCTGGGAACAATTGGCAGAATTAGCAGAGAAAAATAATTTGACTCGCAGTGAAATGATTGAAATCTTTGCCCGTGAAGGTTTTTCAGGTAATCGGACTAACTCGTAATCACCTACGGTTGGCTACTCCTCAGCCTTAAATTATGTATATACATGGAAAGAGGTAAAAACTAATGAGGATTAATGTATATACATGGCTAAGGTAAGTTCCTAATCCCTTGCTGACACGCCTCATTGCTGATTGGGTCTAAGTTTTCAACCATCTTGATAATTTGTTCAGGTGATTTCGTGTAATTAACAATTAATCGAGGAATTGCATAAGAATTATGTTTACAAGTGTAATTTAAAGTTTCGTCATTATATAAATACCCGGATAAATAATATCTAGAAACATATAACTCTACCTGTTTATTATAAGCTCCATAAGGATAAGCAAAATGAGATGCTACCTTTTGTTCTGGATCTAAATCTTGTGTACATTTTCTGAGGATACTTCTAGATTTTAAAAGTTCATGCACCAGTTCTCGCCGGGACAATTTCGTTAAATCCTTGTGATTTAATCCGTGAGATTGAATATCATAAAACCCTTTTTGTAAACCTTCCCTGATTTCTTGGCAACTCAAATGAGTTTTACTACTACTTGCCTTTTGAGATAAACGACTGGGATTAATAAATAAGACTATTTTGACCTTTATTCCATATTTTTTTTCTAGCTTATATAAAATAGGTAATAGCTTGGTATGTACTGATTTATATCCATCATCAAATGTCAACATGATCGGCTTTTTTCGCCGATGTTCTGCCGGAATTTCCTGGGATTTATTTAAATGAAAATTATATAAATCTTCTGTGCTTAAAAACCAATAGTTGTTAATAATTAAAGACTCTAAAAGTTTTTCTAACTCCTGTTTTGAGTAGTGCATCTCCTCTGGAGATAAAGCTGATATAGTCTTATTACTTTTCGTATCTAAAATGCCGTGAAATCCTAAAATAGGTACTATAGGCTCAGTACTTCTAAAATTGAGTACAGCTAGAGAAATTATAGAAACTAAAGCTAAACTAAAAGGAAAGTTTTGAGTAGTCATTGCGGTAGTAGTATTGCCCTGTTATGTCAGCATTGAGGTAAAAAAGCCTGAAATTTTGGCATCAGGTATTTTTAGCTGAAAAGTAAAGCAGCAATTACTTTTTATACCACAATGAATTGGTGATTTGGCAATAGAGTATGTTGTTGATTGTCAAATCGTATATTGGTAATACCAATTTGAAAAAAGAATACGACAAATCAACCATTTGTAGAGACGCGATTTATCGCGTCTTCTTCACCCAATGATGTGTTGTAATCATTCATTGAATTGGTATAACGTGTGATTGGTAATTGAAATAAAAATATCCAAAATGTAGGGTGTGTCAGTATGAATAATTTCTGAATATAGTTAGGTTGTATGACATCGACGCACCCTACCAAAACATCAATTTCGGGTAATTTATTTTTTGTTTTTCCCTTATTTGAAAATTAAATCTAAGCGTTGCTGACTAGCTTTGAGGGCATCGGCTGGGGAACTCTTACCCATCAATACAGCTTCTACTGCCCGACCTACACTATCAGAGATCCGATTATAACCGGGGAAAGTAGGACGCGATCGCGCATATTTAGCCTGTTCTAAAAATACCTTTGCTTGGGGTACTTTTTTCACAAATGCCTGATATTTTGCACTTTCGCGGGATTTTAAATTGATTGGTAAATAACCGGTTCCCAGTGCCAACTCTGTTTGAAATTCCTCACCAGCCGCATATTCAAGAAATTTAAAAGCTGCCTTTTCTCTTTCTGGTTGAGATTTAAAAATATAAAGGTTTTCGCCACCAATGACAGTAGCAGGTCTTTGCCCCACCGGAATAGGGAATACATCAAAATCAACCCCACTAGCTTGAAACTCACCTAAAGTCCAAGGCCCGGTTAATTGCATCGCCACTTTACCTGCTAGCAAATCGTTGGTTTCATAACCTCTTTCTGGGCCTGATAACACAGCCGAACCATCTGTTATTAAATCACTCCACAATTGTAAAGCAGCGATCGCCCCAGAATTATTTTCTAAAGTGACACCAGCCGCATTCTGTAAATCTTTACTTACCAACTCGCCGCCACCACTCCACATAAATGGTAGCCAAGTAAAAACTGTAAACTCACCTTTGCCTAAAGGTAGCACCATCCCGTGTTGATCAATTCGTCCATCACCGTTAGTATCACGGGTTAATTTTTTGGCAACTTTCCGAAACTCTGCCCAAGTCTTGGGTAATTGAGTGATTCCTGCCGCTTTAAACAAACTTGGACGATAAAAAACGCCAACATTATTTGTAGCAAAAGGTACTGCCCAAGTTTTCCCTTGGTATGTCAAAGCTGGGTATAAGCTGGGGTCAATTTCATCCTTAATTGGTGAACTTGCCAACATTTCGTCCAAAGGAACCAAGGCATTTAGTTCTACTAGTTGCCCTGTAGTTGCTGGGTTGTACCACAAAATATCTGGGGACGCATTACCTACAACAGCTGCCAAAATTTTCGGCATTTGTTGGTCTTGTTGACCAGCGTAAATCGCATCTACCTGAATATCTGTATGGCTTTGGTTAAACTTATCTACCAGCTTTTGAAATACGTCCCGATTAGGTGGCGGATTCACCCCATGCCATAAAGTTAAATGAATGACTTTATCTGCCTTCATGCCATTTTGGATTACCTGACATCCACTGGTAACCAATATTCCTACTAGAAACAGCGATAGCCAACGATATCGGTAAAATCGCCAATTTTTTCTTTTTACCCTAGAATCATCAGAGGCGAAAAAAAACCGCGTACAGTTTTGATAAAACAGATTAATCAATTTTTTAACTTTCATGGACAGAGTTAGGGACTATTGACTAATGACTATTGACCATTAACCATTAACTTTGGAAGAGAGATTTATTAGCTTTAGATTATGGCAGGACATAGTAAATGGGCAAACATTAAGCGCCAAAAAGCGGTAGTAGATGCCAAGAAGGGTAAGACCTTTACTCAGCTATCGAGGGCAATTATTTTGGCAGCTAGAAGCGGGATTCCAGACCCATCCGGAAATTTTCAACTCCGTACCGCCATCGATAAAGCAAAAGCGGCTGGTATTCCTAACGATAATATAGAACGGGCGATCGCTAAAGGTGCAGGTACATTTGGCGGCGATAACGCTAGTTTAGAGGAAATTCGTTACGAAGGTTATGGCCCTGGGGGTGTAGCGATTTTAATTGAAGCCTTGACCGATAACCGCAATCGTACAGCTGCTGATTTACGAGTAGCTTTTAGTAAAAATGGTGGCAATCTTGGTGAAACTGGCTGTGTTAGCTGGATGTTTGACCAAAAAGGTGTTTGTATTATCCAAAGTGTTGTAGATGAAGACCAGCTTTTAGAAGCATCCTTAGATGGCGGTGCTGAATCTTACGAAATGACAGAAGATGAGACAGCCGAGGTGTTTACAGAAGTAGCAAATTTAGAAACCCTCAATCAGACACTCAAAGACCAAGGCTTTAAGGTGACAGATGCCGAGTTGCGTTGGATTCCCAGTAATAATGTAGAAGTTACTGAACCAGACCAGGCGCGATCGCTGCTCAAATTAATTGATACTCTAGAAGGGTTAGATGATGTCCAAAATGTGACATCTAATTTTGAAATGTCCGAAAATCTCATGGCGCTAAGTATCGCCTAGATAAATTTATGATCGCTGGGGAAGGTAGGAAATCAAAATTGTATACCTCATACCAATTCAAAATTCAAAATTCAAAATTAAGAATCAAGACAGGGCAAGCATTTGGGTCTGTACATCTGTCGCATTCTTTTTTCAAATTGGTATCATCCCTCTTTTGTTACTACGGGGAGAGTATAATCAGGAAGAAAGCAGACAAA